>JBBJOK010000356.1:0-3301 GCA_037721545.1 Chitinophagaceae bacterium | reverse complement strand
AGAGCATATTTCCCTTAGTATTTATCAACTGCTTCTTTTCAGATTCTGTTTAAAATGAATCTACCATTTAAGTTGTTATTTTAGAGTTCATGTAATCCGGTAATTTTTTTTTTAATATATAGATGTGGTATAATTGTATTTCTACAAAAATTATAGATATGAACACAATAATTACAAGCTAATCAATACTCCGTTTTTACTTTCGGGCTGTCTATGATGTTTAAGATTCCTATGCTAAGAGCAGTTATCCTTATTTATATCTCTGTATTATTTATTGGATGTAACAGTACTGCACAAATAAAAAAAAATGAAAGTGTTTCTGCCCAAAAGCCCAATGTGTTATTCATTGTGGCAGACGATATGAATACTTACGCATTTTTAAAGAACTATCCGGTGCTGAAGACACCTGCACTTGATAAACTGGTAAGTCAATCTTATTATTTTAAAAACGCTACCTGCGCTGCTCCTGCCTGCATACCCTCAAGGGCTTCCTTCTGGACCGGCATTTCTCCACATAAAACAGGTTCTTATTTTAATGTTTCTAATACATGGGATCACACCATCCTGTCTGAAACTGAAGTAATGCCTGAAACTTTTAAGAAAAATGGTTACACCACATGGGCACGTGGAAAAATCTTTCATTTGGAATTGAATGATAACAGAGAGAGTAAAATGTTTGATAATACTATTTTCAAAGGAGGATATGGACCTTTTGGAGATGCGGAAAATGGTTATGGTGGAAACCGGTGGATGAGAATACAGCCATGGAAAGGGCCTGATTCAGAATTTCCTGATGTTAAAAATGCAGATGCAGCAGTAGAATTTCTGTCGCAAAAGCATGATAAACCTTTTTTTATGTATTATGGATTATTTCGTCCTCACAGTCCGTATACAGCTCCTGAACGCTTTTTTGATTTGTATAAAACTGCTAATATTACTTTACCTCCCGGTTATCTTCAAAATGATCTGGATGATGTTCCTGAACCTGGAAGAGACCTTGTTGATTCAATGAAAAATTATAGAAAAGCCGGCCTTACAAAAAAGCAGGTTTGGTTAGAATTAATGAAAGCATATTGTGCAAACTATTCATTTGCTGATTGGAATATTGGTAAAGTTCTGGAAGCTCTTGATAAAAGTGAATTTGCTAAAAACACAATAGTTGTTTTTGTCTCGGATAACGGATTTCATAATGGAGTTAAAGAACATTGGACCAAATTTACACTTTGGGATCAGGCAAATGTTATTCCGTTTCTCATCCGGCTGCCGGATGGAAAAGCTTATAAGTGTCCGCAAACAGTTAGTCTTATAGATATATTTCCTACACTATTAGAGTACTGTGGTGTAAAAGGACCGTCTCATACACTTGATGGAAAAAGCATAATGCCCGTTTTAAAAAATGCTGCAACCAGATGGGATAGAAACAGTGTTACTTATTACGGCGAAAATTATTCCGGAGTAAGAAGTGAACGTTACAGGTATATTAAATACAGCGACGGATCTGAAGAGTTATATGATCATTCAAATGATCCGTACGAACATGTGAATCTGGCGAATAAAGCTTCATTAAATAATATTAAAAAGGAACTATCAAAGTCAATTCCCTCATCCTTTCATAAGTCTCTTGGTAAAAAAGGTGCAGGAAATGATGATTAAATTTAAATAAAATCTTATAAACTATTAGTATGAGGTCATTATTATTTTACTTGTTTATTATTGCGGCAACAGGTACACAGGCACAAAACTGGACTCCCGCAAAAGTTGCTTTAACTACAAAATGGGGTAAAGAGGTTACTCCTGAAAATGCCTGGACAGAATATCCTCGTCCTCAAATGCAAAGAGAAGCGTGGATGAACCTGAATGGCTTATGGGATTATGCTGTACTCAATAAAGGACAGTCTGCACCATCTGCTTACGATGGAAAAATATTAGTTCCCTATTGCCTTGAATCTTCTTTATCCGGTGTAGGTAAACCGCTGTTACCCACACAGGAATTATGGTACAACAAAAAATTTACAGTACCTGCTGCCTGGAGCGGAAAAAATGTGATCCTTCATTTTGATGCGGTAGATTGGGAAACAAAGCTTTGGGTAAATGGAAAAAAGGCAGGAGAACACAAAGGAGGTTCAGATCCTTTTTCATTTAATATTACACCCTACTTAAATAAAACTGGCGATCAGCAAATTGTAATGAGCGTTTGGGATCCAACAGATACCGATTTGCAGGCAAGAGGCAAACAAGTTTTAGATCCTAAAGGAATATGGTACACCGCAGTGTCAGGTATATGGCAAACGGTTTGGTTAGAGCCTTTAAATAAAACCACTGTACAGCAGTTTGTTCCAACACCCGATATTGACAATAATAAAATAAACTTTAAAACAACTGTTGCAGGATTAACAGGTAAAGAAAAGTTACACTTTGTAATTAAAAATGCCGGTAACATTATAAAAGATACCGTTGCTGCTTATGCAGAAAATATAAGTATAACAATACCTTCAGCAAAGCTTTGGACACCTGAGCATCCGAACATATATACGGTAGCTGTTGACTTACAAAGCAACAATAAAGTAACCGATCAGTTCAACACATATTTTGCTATGCGCAAAACATCTTTGGGCGTTGATAAAAATGGTTACACCCGATTAATGCTTAATAACAAACCTGTTTTTCAATATGGTACACTTGATCAGGGATGGTGGCCTGACGGTTTATTAACGCCTCCATCAGATGATGCAATGCTGTTTGATATGGTTAAGTTGAAAGAAATGGGATTTAATATGGTGAGAAAACATATTAAGGTAGAACCTTCCCGTTATTATTACCATGCTGATACAATGGGCTTACTTTTATGGCAAGATATGCCATCGGGTTTTGCGGGTGCAGGACCAACACATGTATCAGCAGATGCCAAAGAAGATTGGATTCGCCCTGCAGAATCTGCAAAGCAGTTTGAAACAGAATGGAAAAATATCATGGATCATTTACGCTTTTTTCCAAGCATAGTAATGTGGGTGCCAATTAATGAAGGATGGGGTCAGTATGATACCAAACGCATAGCAAAGCTTACAAAAGATTACGATCCTTCGAGATTGGTTGATGCACCAAGTGGCTGGACCGATCGTGGAGTTGGTGATGTTAACGATGCACACCAATATCCGGGTCCGGGTATGGAGCCGCCATCTGCAAACAAAGGAAGAGCAATAGTTTTAGGTGAGTTTGGCGGACTTGGCTTAGTGGTAAAAGATCATATATGGAATCCTAACAAACGCAACTGGGGTTATAAAACATACATGGAAAATCAAAC
>JBBJOK010000052.1:10926-13161 GCA_037721545.1 Chitinophagaceae bacterium | reverse complement strand
TTAAAATCCATAGTTAGCCTTTGATCAAGAAATTTATAAGTACCGGCAAAGGTTCCTATGTATTTTTGTAATTGTGATTTCTTAAGAAAGCCATTATCCGTTGAAGCTAAGAACGAAGCACGGAATTTGCCAACTTCATTACCAGAGCTAAAGGCAACGCTATAATTTTGGGATAATTTTTTTTGAGTAATTTCTTTTAAAGGGTCAACATCACCACCTGCATCCAATTTAAATGTATCAAGGCCAAATTTAGTTAGTGCAGATCTGAACTGCCCTGCATCTAATACATCAAATTTTTTCATAAAGCCTAGCGGTACACTATAGTTTGCTCCTACATCTATGCGCATTGCACCGGCTGAGCCTTTTTTGGTTGTGATAGCAATAACACCATTAGCTCCCCGAGAACCATAAATAGCGGCCGAAGAAGCGTCTTTTAATACATCAATTTGTGCGATATCATTTGGATTAATAAACAAAAGAGGATTAGATCCTGCGGTTCCACCAAATGCACCGCCAAAATCAGGACGTGGTGTGCCACCATCAAGTGGTACACCGTCAATAACATATAGCGGGCTCTGTCCTGCTCTTATAGAGGAGTTCCCTCTTATTTTTACAGTAGAAGCACTACCCGGGGCACCCGTATTAGTAGTGATTTCCAAACCGGCAACTTTACTTTGAAGTAGTTGTTCAGGAGCAATAATTACTCCTTGATTAAAATCTTTAGTAGTTATAGAAGTTACAGCACCAGTAACATCCCTCTTTCTTGCAGTACCATATCCCACTACAACCACAGCATTTAAATTTGTGTTTTGTGTTACAAAAGAAATATCAAGAGAGGTTTGGCCCGAAGCACTTCTTTCTACTGATTCAAACCCAACAGAAGAAAATACCAGGGTCGCATTTTCAGGAACACTCAATGAATAAGTACCATCAGTACCGGTTTGTGTGGCTTGCCTGCCACCTTTAACTGATACTGTTACACCGGGTACGCCATTGCCCTCAGCATCCGTAACCTTTCCGGTTACAACTTTGGTTTGAGCGAATACCGTTAGCCCAAAAAACATCAAAATAAATAAGCTTACTACTGAAGGCAGTAATCGTTTTAGTGTCATAATGCAAGTTTTAGTTTTAATTTTTAACATGTGAAAGTTGTGTGAAAATATTAATAATTTCTTAATCTACAGTGTTTTTTTTCAATCGTTGTAAAACTACCTAACCAATAGCT
This sequence comes from Chitinophagaceae bacterium, assembly GCA_037721545.1. Classification (GTDB taxonomy): domain Bacteria; phylum Bacteroidota; class Bacteroidia; order Chitinophagales; family Chitinophagaceae; genus Ginsengibacter. The sequence goes on along the minus strand of JBBJOK010000052.1, from coordinate 11,936 downwards.
AATTTAAAGGACACAAATAAATTTAATTATGCTGCTTTCGATTAAATTAAATGGTAACATTAAAAACTTAGAACTTCCCCATTCTTAGAATTGATAATTACTATTTTATCTTTTATGAATGAAAGCGCTTTCATCTGTCCAAATTCAATGTGTTCTTTGGGCTCCCCTCTTACAATTAATGGTTTATCCTGCATTTCAAAATATATTAATTGTTCATTGCCCATATTTTCATAAGCAGTAACATTTAATCTGCAATCAGCATTTACCCGATTATCCTCCACTATCAGGATATGTTCAGGCCGTATGCCAATTTCTATTGGTTCGCCAATATACCTTATCACCGATTCCGGAAGATGATCAAAATGAATAATACAATTTTGCTCATCGCTGTTGAAAGTAAATCCGTTTTCATTTTTTTTAATAAGACCTTTTATAAAATTCATTGCCGGCGAACCAATAAATCCCGCAACAAATTTGTTTGTAGGGTGATTGTATAAATGAATCGGGTTATCAAGTTGCATGAGCTTGCCTTTATTTAATACCGCAATTCGATTTCCTAATGTCATTGCCTCCACCTGATCATGTGTTACATATATCATAGTAGCATTTATTTCCCGATGCAGTTTTTGTAATTCAATCCGCATCTGACTTCTCAATTTTGCATCAAGATTAGAAAGAGGCTCATCAAATAAAAAAACCTTCGGCCTTCGAATAATTGCACGGCCTATCGCTACTCTTTGCCGTTGGCCGCCGGATAATGATTTGGGCTTGCGATGTAATTCTTCTTCCAGCTCAAGTAATTGGGCTGTATGCATTACCCTTTCTTTTATTTCCTTTTTTGAAAATCGTTTTAAGCGCAACCCGAAAGCCATATTTTCATACACCGTCATGTGAGGGTACAATGCATAATTTTGAAAAACCATTGCCAGGTCTCGGTCTCTTGGGTCTTTTTCATTTACCCGTACGCCATCTATTGTGAGAACACCATCTGTTATTTCTTCCAATCCGGC
>JBBJOK010000052.1:7600-10826 GCA_037721545.1 Chitinophagaceae bacterium | reverse complement strand
TTACCCGTACGCCATCTATTGTGAGAACACCATCTGTTATTTCTTCCAATCCGGCTATCATTCTTAATAATGTAGATTTACCACAACCGGATGGGCCAACTAATACCAAAAATTCTTTATCATAAACAGTAAAAGAAATGTCATCAATGGTTTTTGTTCCGATAGCCATCGGGTTTGACGAGTTTTTCTTATTCTCATCATATACTTTTGAGATATGTTCTAATTTAACTTCTGCCATTATTTATTTTTAAAAGGAGAGAAAATTTTTCATTTATTTATTTCTGTATTGGTTTAATGCCGAAATTATAGCAGGATAACTCTCGATTTTTTGTAGCGCTAACAAACATTCAATTGTTGACTCTGCTCCTGAGTTTTTATTTATTTTATTATCGGCAATAATTCCATCAAAGCATCGTCCTGTATTTAAATCATACATTAACTCATTGCCATCATTAACGCCAAAAAACCATGCAGCAAGATTCCCGGCAATACCTGCATATTTTTGCTGGCCTGTTAATTCATAAGCTTCCGTAGCTGCAAATATCATTGGACGTATGCCATAAGAAATTTGATCAAATCTCTTTTCATCTACAGCAGTAAATTCATTTCCTTTTTTTGTTATTGAGAAGGAAGATTTCATTCCATTTTTTAATAACCAGGGATAAAAATTATCTACTTCAGCCAAAGCCTTTTTAATATAGTTCGAATCATTTAAAAATTTCCCTGCTTTCATTAAAGCATAAGCCTGGTCGCAGCCGTATGCATGCCAAACATTTTCCCAACTTAAAAAACATGAATAAGGAAATGAAGTTTCATCTCCCTGCTGCATCAATACAATACCATCAGCAAGATTGCGAATAATTCTTTTTAATTCAGGTTCATCATGTTGTGAGCTATGATTTACTAATGCAAGAATAAGAATGGAAGCCTGATCTGTAGCGCTTTCTGCCGGCAGCCATTGCGGAACGGTCACCCCTTTCACCACTTTTGTTTTTAAAGACGAATTAATCGTATCTCTTTTTAAATTATTCAGCAATTTATTTATTGAGGAATCTATCCTTTGGGCAAATTGAATATCAAGTTTTCTTATAATTGGTGCGGCTTCGGTAAGTGTTTGCAAAGCTCTCCATGACCACCATCCGGGAGTATTAATACTTGTTTTTCCGTCGGTATTTATTGAACTATCAAGGAACAAAAAGTTATAAAAATATCCGTTCTCCGATTGCATTTCAAGAATAAAATCTATCAGCTTAAAAACTTTATTTTGCTTAGCTGTATCACCACTAAAATTTTTGTTTCTAAGGTAAACCAACGCAGCTCTTGCTACATCATCTACGCAGGTGAATCCTTCATCACTGTCAGTAACCAAATGATAATCCGGCGCTTCAGCATAGATGTAAATTCCGGCAGCTTTTTTACCATTAGAAAAAGTTACAGGAACATATAAATGATCAAGGTGTTTCGTGTTTACAAGTGAAGAATCTGATAAGCTTGTTAAAGGGTTTTCTTCAGTTTTGTCATTACAACAAAATAGTAGCGTGCATAATATTAACGTCAAAAAAGTTATCCTTTTTTTCATCTCATTTTATTTAAAATCTCATCTATTTTTACTGAAGCAAAAACGGTAGCCGTATCGGAGATAGCATAAGGGATGATCAGTAAACTTCCATGTTGTAACATACCACAGGTGTATACCACATTGGGGACATAACCTTCCCGTTCTCCTTCATCAGCAACAATCATTGGCTTCTTCAATCTTCCGATAATTTTTGAGGGATCATTTAAGTCTAGTAGAATGGCACTAATAACATATTTACGCATAGCGCCAACACCATGCGTTAATAAGAGCCATCCTTTCTCGGTTTTCACGGGTGAGCCGCAATTGCCTACTTGTACAAATTCCCATTCAAACTCAGGCTCTTTTAGTGGTTGATAATTTTCCCATTTATATAGATCTTCGGAAAACATAATGCTTAAAACTTCCGACCCCTGTCGGGAGCATTTGACAAATTTTCCATTCACTTTTTCTGGAAACAATGCCATCCCCTTATCATTAATTGCATTGCCCTGCAATGATCTAATTCTGAAAGAATTAAAATCATCTGTCTCCAAAAGCATTGGCCGTATATTTTTCCCATCGTAAGCTGTATACGTTCCATAGTAACAGGAATTTTTGCCGTCAATAAATTTTACCAACCTTAAATCTTCCATCCCCATCCTGTCATTTTTGGAAGACGGGAAGATCACCTTTTCTGAAAGCGAAATGTTTGAAGGGGAAATCAGATCATAATTAGTATCCAAAAATGCATCAACTTCTTCTCCAGAATTTGTTTTTGAGCTTCCCAGGGCTTCATTATCGTCTTTTTTTAATACTGAAAAATACCCGGAAGATTTATCAAGTATAATTTTGCCTTTCTTATTCACTATCCCGGTATTAAAAATTATCGAAGATATATGGCCTTCACCGGTTGCCCTCATACTCATTACAAATCGCTGTTCTCCTTTTTGCATACCGGATTGATCAGGATGAGGAACAATGGAAGGATTAAATAATGCAGCTGATTGAATTGAGTATTCCTTAGTAAGCAATGACCCGAGCAATAATTTTTTATTTTGCGAATAATGAGAAAGATCGCCATATATGTTTTGCGTACGATTAAAATTATCCATCAGTAATCCCTCAAAATTTTTGTGCCGATGTCCGAACTCCTTAATTACATTTTTTAATGTACTGTCAACTTTTTTGTCGGTAAGTGCATCCAATCTTTTTACGATATTGTTTACTCTGCTATTATTTGGCAATTGATGAAATTGTGCAATCACTGAATGTAGCGAAGCCGTTAATTTAATTTTACTTTTTTTAAAACTTTTCATTTTCAATTTTTGGTTTGTAATTTGTTTCAATTTCCTTTTTGCATTTGGTAATTGCTGGTTACTGTTTAGCCCTAATCTTTCATTCCGGTTGATGCCATACTTTGAATAAAATGCTTTTGTAAAAATAGAAATGCGATCATCACTGGTAATGCCAGCAATACTGCAGCAGCAATCTTAACGCCCAATTGCGCATCAGCTCTTCCCCCCACGGAAAACAAGGTAACCAGTTGAGGCATCGTCATAAGTTTTTCATCTCTTATAACTATTAAAGGCCATAAAACTTCGTTCCAGCTACCGATAAAAGTTAGAATAGCAATGGTTACTAAAGTGGGTTTGATGTTTGGCCATAATA
>JBBJOK010000052.1:5145-7500 GCA_037721545.1 Chitinophagaceae bacterium | reverse complement strand
ATAAAAGTTAGAATAGCAATGGTTACTAAAGTGGGTTTGATGTTTGGCCATAATATTTTAAAAACAATTTCAAGTTCATTACATCCATCTAATCTTGCAGCATCAATTAATGCGTTGGGTAACCCCTGAAATGCCTGGCGAAACATTAATATAGCAAAAGCATTTACAGAAAAGGGAACTATCAATGCAAGAAAAGTATCAACCCAGCGCAGATTTACCATGGTAATATAATTGGGTATCAGTGTTACCTGAAAGGGGAGAGACATGGTAAAGACTATAACAAAAAAAATGAGCTGCCTACCTTTAAATCTCATTTTAGCCAATGCATACCCAACCATTGAGCCTGTAATTAAAACAAGCGTTGTACTGATTATTGCCACAAACAAACTGTTGAACAAAGAGCGCCCAATGGGTATTTTTTCAAACATACTTTGGAAGTTGCCTAATGTTGGATGCTTTGGAAATAAGGTCATGTTACCTATTTCATGCTCAGGAGCAAGTGACGCACCTATCATCCAGATAAATGGATAAATAAATGATATGGCTGCAATGCTTAATGCAGCATACATAATAAGTTTACCAAATGAAATTCTTTTCTTCATGTGTTACACCTCTTTTTCAATAACTCTTTTTTGAATTACCACTACCAGCATTATCATAAAGGCATAAAAAAATCCGAGTGTTGCAGAATAGCCCATATTATAATATTGAAATGCCTGTTTATAAATGTAAAGCACAGCACTTAATGTTTTGTTTAAAGGGCCGCCTCCTGTCATAATATATGGTTCGATAAAAAGTGAAAAGCCTCCAATGGTTGATAAAATCACCACCATAAAAAGCGTTGGATTTATCATAGGTAAAGTAATGTGGTAGAACTGCTGCCATTTTGTAGCACCTTCCAATTTTGCTGCTTCATAGTATTGTGTAGGTACCGTTTGTAAACCCACTAAAAATAATATTATATAAAGCCCTACGTTTTTCCATGTGGCCATTACTGCAATAGAATAAATAGCAACATCCGGATCTACCAACCATCCAACTTTGGAAAAACCAAGGCCCGTTACAAAACGGTTTATTATTCCTGAATCATAACCGAAAAGCTGTTGCCAGAGGATGGTAACTACAACACCCGATACAATTACCGGCATAAAAAATGAAGCACGGAAAAAAGAAACTGCTTTTATTTTCTGATTTAGTAACACAGCTAGAAATAATGCCACCGCTATTTGTAAAGGAATGTGTAGTAATAAAAATTTGAGGGTATTAACAATGGAAGTCCAAAATAAACGGTCCTGAAATAAACGGGTATAATTATCAACACCAATAAATTTCATTGGAGCAATTATATTCCATTTGTGAAAGGTTAATATGAAACTAAATACTACGGGGAACAAAACAAATACAGCTACAAAAATTATGTAAGGAGATACCAATAGATAGGGCAGCCATTTTCTTTTTTGAAAACGGGGCCTTTTTTTGTTTACGTGATCTATTGCAATACTCATTTTACTTTTGATATAGATAGTGTGTCACCCTGAGCTTGTCGAAGGGTAGCTCATCATTTGTTCAGTGTTCATCCAGGCTTCGACAAGCTCAGCCTGACAATCATTTATTTGCATCCAGCAAAATATTTACTGCTATCTCTGCATCTGCGATTGATTTTTCCGGTGTTTTTTTTCCATATACAACACAGGCTTCATACTCCTGCGATATAATATCCAGTACTTCAACAATTGATTCATTATTATCAATGCCTTTTACAAAAGGAATTTGTTTGGCAAAGGACAGTAACATCGGATTCTTTTCAAAAAAACTTTTATAAAATGGATCGGTATCAAGATTCTTTCTGCGTGGTAATTGTCCACTTATCTCGAGTAATTGCATATCCCCATTTTTATCGATCAATGTTTTTATAAATTCCCAGGCTACATTAGGTTGCTTACATGTATTAAAGATTACCATATTTTTTGGGTCTGCATAAGTAAACACAGGGCCAACGTGATCATCAGGAACGGGTGGAGTGTAAAAATCAAAATCAAAATTTCTTCCTGGGATGCGGTTGAGGTATGAAATCTCCCATGGCCCGGTCCATTTTGTTGCGATGGTTTCTGTTACAAAAGGATCGCTGGATGCAGCTGAATTTTCCCTGGAAAAATATCCTTTAGAATATATTTTTTGTAGAAAACGAAAAACTTCTATTGCATATTTATTATTAAACGCCGCCTTGTTATTAACGATAAGGGGAGCACCATTTGATGCTGCAAGGTATAGCGTGTAAAAATTAAACAGGCGCTCATACCAAATTACTTTAACTGCCGTGTAACCAAATCGCTTTGGGGGTTGGCTGTTCTTATT
>JBBJOK010000052.1:0-5045 GCA_037721545.1 Chitinophagaceae bacterium | reverse complement strand
CTGGCGTACATTTCAACACTTCCCTGCCACATATTTGCATAAATATCGGGAGTAGTTTTGCCTACCACAGCAGCAAGAATTACTTCTTCGCTCGACTGTCCTTCGGGGATGGGCTGCATATGGACAGGCTGCTGTGTATGATTAGTATTCCATGCCTGGGTTGCATTTTCCGCTAGCGTTATTTCAGCCTTATTGTTAGAACACCAAAAAAGTAGTTCTTTATTGTTATTCGATTGGTTATTGCATGCAATAATTATTGTGCAAAAAAGTATAAAGAGAAGTGTTTTTTTAATTGAAGCGCAAATCAAAATAAATGTTTTCTTTATTTATTATAATGGAAACTAGGCTAAATTCTATTAATGGTTTTGTTATTTTATCAACTCATATACAACACTTCCATATGACTTGATAGCAATTTCATTTAATGATGTTATCTGACCTGTAAGAATATTTTTCATTTTAGAAAAACCTTTCATTCGTTCAGTAAATTTTTCAAACATCACTTTTTTTTCTTCTTTGGCGGTATTCATTACCACCATTATAGTTTGCTTATTATCATACCTGAAATAAGTATACACAGCATCTTCAGGAACGTATTGCATAAATTTTCCGGTAGTTAATGCACTTGAATTTTTTCTGAAATTTGCTAAGGTTGAAATATGTTGATAAATAGAGTCGTCTCTTTTTGTTCTGCCCCCTGCAGTAAATTTATTTATCTTATCACCGTCCCATCCACCCGGAAAATCTAAACGCACATAACCATCATTAGGGTTAGTGGTTCCCGTTGTGGCAATTTCATCTCCGTAATAAATTTGAGGGATACCTCTACAAGTAAGTAACCATGTAAGCGCTGTTTTATATTTTGTTACATCTTCTTTTACTACGGAAAAAAATCTGTCTTTATCATGGTTATCCAAAAAAATAACCTGGCGGGTTGGATCTTTATAAACAAAATCCTGGGCAAGTGTAGTATATAATTTATTTACGCCTTCAGTCCATCCAAAATCTTTTGTCATAGCATCCGTAATTCCCCAAAGCGTTTGAAAATCTGTGGTAGCCTGTAAATTGCTTTTGTAGGGTAGGTTGTAATTATTTTGAGTGAAATAAGATTGATTGGGAACCCCGTGCACCCATGTTTCGCCAAACATTGTAAGCATGGGATATTCATCCATTAAGGCCTTATTGCATCGGTTCATAAAATTTAGATCGTTATAAGCATAGGTATCTATTCTCCACCCGTCAATCCCAAATTCTTCAACAGTCCATATTGCATGTTGAATTAAAAACTTTTCAACAAATGGATTGCTTTGATCAAGGTCTGGCATTTGCTCTGTAAACCAGCCATCAAGCATTTTTTTTCTATCTATATTGCTGGAATAAGGATCAAATAAAACCTGGTCTTTATAAGTTGTATTGGTGTACTTAGGCCATTGATGCAGCCAATTTTTCATTGGCAAATCCTGCACTGTAAAATGGAATAATCCAACATGATTATATACCGCATCCTGAATAATTTTTATTCCTTTTTTATGTGCTTCATAAATTAATTTTTTGTATGCCTTATCACCTCCCAGGCGTGGGTCAATCTTATAATGATCGGTAAAAGCATAACCATGTTCTGTGCGATTGGGCATATCATTTTCCAAAACAGGATTGAGCCAGATTGCTGTTACGCCTAAGTTGTGGAGATATTCCAACTTGTTTTGTACCCCTTTTAAATCACCTCCATGGCGATTGAATACAGTATCCCGATTCAAAGATTGATCTCTCATTCCTGCAATTCTATCATTGGAAGGATCACCATTTGAGAATCTGTCAGGCATTATTAAATAAATAAAATCTTTTGATGTTACACCCATCGCGAATGAAGAACCATTACCTGAACGCCGGGATTTTAATTCATAAGAAATAGAAAAACCTTCCTTTGGAGAAATGAAAATAAAATCAATTTTAATTTTACCCGGTTTTGCCGAAGGTGCAATTTCAAGATCAAGAAAAATGTATTTCCTGTTCTCTGCTTTATGAATTTTTACAAGTTTTACACCTGGATAATCTATTCTTACAGTTGATTTATCAGCCCATACATTTAAATCATTTTCTGAGTGCACCATTATTTGCACTTTGTTCCATTTCATTCCCGTCCACCAATGACCAGGGTAACATTTATATGAATTAGTTTGTGCTGAAGCATCATTTGAAAGGTTCAGGATAGAGATAAATAATATTAGGTATGTAAAAAGAATTTTTTTCATCATAAGGAATAGTTCAGTTTACTTTTTTCATCATCCTTATCTTTTACGATGAAATTTAATAACCCTGCAATAATCATTGATACACCACCAATAACAAGAGCATAAATCCCTTGTTCATCAAAAACATTTTTCACAAAAAAGCCTAGGATTGCGGCGGCTAAAATTTGAGGTATCACTATAAAAAAATTAAATACACCCATAAAAAATCCCATTTTGTTAGCGGGCAATGCGCCAGCAAGAATTGCGTAAGGCATAGTTAAGGTAGATGACCATGCAAGGCCCACACCTATCATTGGTAGCAACAATAAATTTTGACTTTTTATAAATAGCATTGAGATCAAACAAATTCCGCCAATGATCAAACTGAGCATATGGGTAAATTTTCTTCCGATCTTTTTTGCAAGAAGTGGGAGTAAGAAAGCAAATACGGCCGAAACGCCATTATACACCATAAACATTACACCTACCCAATCTCCGGCATCCTGGTATGTTTTTGAAGTGGGATCAGTTGTACCAAAAGTGTTTTCTGCTATGCCGGGACTTGTATAAATCCACATAGCAAAAAATGCAAGCCATGTGAAAAATTGCACAATAGCCAATTGTAGCATAGTCGGTGGCATTTTTAATATTCCTCCGGTAATTTCTCTAAAGGCATTAAACACACCTTGAGTTTTTATTTTTTCCTGTTTCCAGGCTTCCATATTTTCAGGCGGATATTCTTTGGTGGTAAAAATTGTCCAAAGAACAGAAATTAAAAATACTACTGCACCTATGTAAAAAGAATATTTGACTGAATCACTAATTATGCCCGGCGGGGCAGTATTACTGATATTAAAATAATTTGTAAAAATATAGGGAAGCAAAGAAGCTATGACAGCACCAAGGCCAATAAAAAAAGTTTGGGTAGCAAAACCAGTTGTGCGCTGAGAGGAGGGGAGTTTATCTCCAACAAATGCTCTAAAAGGCTCCATCGATATATTAATGGAGGCATCAAGCACCCATAATAATGTTGCCGCCATCCATAATACACTGGATTGCGGCATAAGAAATAAAGCAATGGAGGAAAGTACAGCACCAATAAAAAAGTAGGGCCTTCTTCTTCCCCATGTTGGATGCCAGGTTCTGTCACTTAAATAACCAATAATTGGCTGAACAAGTAAACCTGTCACCGGCGCAGCAATCCATAGAATTCCGATCTTATCGATTTCAGCACCTAATGTTTGAAAGATTCGTGACACATTTGAATTTTGCAATGCAAAGCCAAACTGGATTCCGAAAAATCCAATACTCATGTTTATGATTTGCCTGAACGAAAGCGTAGGTTTGATAACTGAAGGAGGATGTGGCGTTACATATTCTGTTTCAATTTCTGACATAGCAATTCGTTATAACTGGTTGGATAAATGTGTTTTAATAAAAATACAATTAATAGTTTGCCGACAACAAATTATTCAACACATTATCAAAAATCAAAAACTTCCTTTAGTTTATATTCATATACTACATATCCCCAGGGTTCCATATCATAAACGTGGGTGCTGCTTATACTTTCTTTCTTTTTAGAAAATACATTTATTACATTACCATAAACACTTTTATCTTTTATAGTAAATCTTTGCGGCTGATTTGATAAATTTAATATTACAGCTACTTTTCGGCCCTGTTTTTCCCTCAGGTAAGCAAATATTGCAACATCATTTGCAGTTAATAATTTTTTATAAGAAGCATCAGCAGCCAATGCAACATTACCTTTACGAAGGCTTAGTAAAGTTTTGTAAAAAGGGGCCATTTCAAATTTAGTACCCCACTCAATAGGATCTTTTATAAAAAATTTCAATCGCTTTTTATTAGGAACTTCCTGCCCGCTGTAAATTAGTGGTACACTCTGATACATGGTTTGTGTAAGTACTGCAAAAGCTTTATAAGCATCACCATATTTTTCAAATTCAGTGCCATTCCAGCTGTTTTCGTCGTGATTTGTTGTAAAGTATAAACGGTAAGCATTCTTTGGGAAAATCTGAATATTACGATTGATGATGGAATCTAAATGAGACAGATTTCTTTTTTGTTTATAAACATCGGACATTGCATTCATAACACTCCATGCGAATGTTTCATCAAAGCCTGCTAAATGCAATTCCGGTTTTTCACCTTCAGCAAGCATAAATACATTTTTAATTTTTTTTAATGAGGATATGCATTCTTTCCAGAAATCAACAGGCACCTCTTCCGCAACATCGCAGCGAAAACCATCAATATCAGTTTCTCTTACCCAGAATTTCATAACATCGATCATGCTGTCTCTTAATTCTCTGTTATCATAATTTAATTTGCGTGTATCTGTCCAGTCAAATTGAGCAATCATTTTTCCTTCTTTATCTTTTGCATAAAAATCAGGATGACCTTTGATCCACACATTGTCAGGCGATGAATGATTAGCAACCCAATCGGTAATAATTTTAAATCCCATGGAATGTGCTTCTTTTACCAGTGCTTTCCAATCAGCCATTGTGCCAAATTCAGGATTTACCTCTTTGTAATTTCGTACTGAATAATAACTTCCCAATTCCGATTCATTCATCTTTCTTCCTTCAATACCGATAGGAGTAATGGGCATAAACCACAAAATTTCTATCCCCATATTTTTTAACCTGGGAAGATGTTTTTGAAAATCTTTAATAGAACCTGATTGGGAATATTGCCTTAGGTTTACTTCGTAAATATTGCTTTGCGAACTCCATGCCGGATGAGGGTGGGTTTGAGAAAAAGTATTGCTATAAAATAACAGGGAAA
>JBBJOK010000355.1:1280-3309 GCA_037721545.1 Chitinophagaceae bacterium | reverse complement strand
ATCTGAAGCATTTGAATTAGGTGTAAACATTAATCCTTTAGTGTATTCTGTCATCTGCCCCGCTTTCATTTTCATTACTTCCTGGCCATACTTTTGGCGGGCATCTTCCACGGTTCTTTTACCCATAATTATATCATGTGCCAGGTTGAGGGCTAAAAAGTTTGCACCTTCTTTGTCGCACCGTGCAGAGATCATCCCGGTTGTTCTTTCAACTACAACGCTGCCATCATATTTTGCCAGGTCATTTAATTTATCTGTAGGTACTTTAAGCCCAACCCACTGTTGTAAAAGATCAGTATGCGGCATTGGAAAATTGTGTTGGTATTCCTGCTTAAATACTACTGTCTTAGCCCAGGGGCCTTTATTATTCCATGCCATCATGGTAGGTGTTGCTTCATCCGGCTTGCCATATTTGGTCATCATATCTTTAACTGCCATTTGCGATGCCATAGGCCAGCTCTTCATTTCCATCATATCCATTTTCATTTTTACTTTGTCATCTTTCATTTTCATTTTTACTTTGTCATCTTTCATTTTCATTTTATCAGATGACATATCATCCTGTGCTGTTACATTATTTGAAAAGCACATGATTGCGGGAACTGCTATTATTGCTATCGCAAGAGATTTGATACTTGTTTTCATTTTATTTTTTTTAACGTAATTAATAATTATAATTGATTACAAAGAGCAGACCACCGTGCCTAAAAGATATCACAGAACCATAACATTTTAATTCTATAATGAAATGATACCGGGTATTTAAAGCGATGCTATAATTCGTAAAAAAGCTGCACTCATCGAGGACAGCTTTCTTTACAAAAAAATTCATCTTACATTCATCTTACCTTGGCTGGGCTATAACCGGGCAGTTAATAATTGCACCTGTTGGCATTAATCCACCGAATAAAGGATTTGGGATACCGGCGTTAGCCCGAAAATTAGTTACTGCACCTTCAGAAAGTAATTGTTTAAGTTGCGTGGTACTTTTAACCTGCGTTCTTTTGCCTGCCAGTATTGCTGCATCCGTCCATACATAAATATGAGCGTTCCACATTGGGCTGTAATTATTGTTATCCCGCTTGTTATTATCAGGATCAAAAGGAAAAACGTTGATGGGGTCAAATGCATTTCCATCCAGAATTGTTGAATTTAATCCCTGGCGCTTTGGATTATTGGCACCTGTTTCTCCATTAGCTGTGGGTGCAAATCCCAATAAAGCAGATTGTTCATCAGGTTTACCAAGAAGGTATCCCAATAAAGGAGCATACGTTCCTCTTTCTATGGTAGCTGCACCTTCATCAGAAGATTCTGTAACTAAATGATAATAAAATGGGGCACCACCTTCAAACCCATCAAGTATTTCAAAAACCAATGTTCCTTTTGCGTAATCAATGCTAATCAAATGATCATGGATACCTGTGCTGTTGGCAACAATGGATACACTCATAACCGAGCCACTGGGCAAAACAATAAGTGGCGAATATTTGTTATCTCCTACAGAACCCGGCTGGGCTTTACTCGGGGGAAAAGTGTTTGGGAATTTGCCGGGTTCAAGTATCCGAACCGGGCTAAAATTTACGTCTCCATTAAATTTGATCATTCCATTTTCAATTGTTACCGCCTGGCTGCCAGCTAGCCCTCTGGCATTTGCAAGCCTCGGCGCATAGTTAACTCCCATCATTTTAGCTACATCATAATCTGCAGACTCGGTAATGATATAGTACGTTGGATTTCCACTTGGCCCTATTCCTTTATATACAGGAAGAGTAACCCATTTTTTTGTAAAGTCAATAGCCAAAGCACTGGGGAAAAATACATTTTGCTCAGCAGTAAATTTTGATACGTTTACAAGGGATTTCATTAAGTCTTCCTTGCTTACATTTCTCTGCTGAGCGGCAGTTGCTAAAAGTCCATCGGCTTCACTAATGTAAGCAGCCATATCTGAATTTGAATTTTTTTTGCAGGCTGAAAATATCAGCATCAATGAAGCAAAAACCGGGATTAAAATTTTAGATGTTTTCATTTT
>JBBJOK010000355.1:0-1180 GCA_037721545.1 Chitinophagaceae bacterium | reverse complement strand
CGGATTTGCATCTCCCATATTGGGTGGAGCATTCATTACTAAACCTGCATTAAGTAAGCCCTTTAAGTCATCAATGCTTTTAACTCTTCTGCGTTTACCAGCCTTTATTGCAGCGTCTGTCCAAACCCAAATATGTGCATCCCACATTGGGCTGTAATTATTGTTGTTGCGTTTGTTGTTATCGGGATCAAGAGGAAATACGTTGATAGGGTCAAATGCATTGCCATCAAGTATTGTTGAATTTAATCCCTGCCTTTCAGGATTATTAGCGCCTGTTTCTCCATTGGCCGTTGGCGCAAACCCTAACAAAGCTGATTTATCATTTGGCATGCTCTTGCCAAACATTGGCAGGTTAGCTAACCGTGGCGTAAATGTACCACGCTCAATAGTAGCTGCACCCATATCAGATGATTCTGTTACAAGGTGATAATAATATTGTTCCCCACCTTCAAATCCATCAAGTATTTCGAATACAACAGTACCTTTAGCATAATCAATATTTATTAAATGGTCGTGCTTGCCGGTGCTGTTTGCAACAATTGAGGCACTCATCACTGAACCACTTGGCAAAACGATAAGAGGAGAATATTCCGCATCACCCACAGAACCAGGTACCGCTTTTGCCGGAGGAAATGTATTGGGAAATGGTCCGGGTTCCAGTAACCGTACTGGACTAAAATCAACGTCTCCCTTAAATTTGATCATTCCATTTTCCATAGTAACCTGCTGACTGCCGGCTGTACCACGACCATTAGCGAGCTTCGGAGCATAATTTAATCCCATCATCTTAGCCACATCATAATCAGCTGCTTCGGTGATAATGTAATATGTTGGATTTCCACTAGGCCCAATACCTTTATAAACAGGCAGAGTAACCAATTTCTTTGTAAAATCAATCGCAACAGCACTTGGTAAAAACACATTTTGGCTGGCAGTGAATCTATTTTTATCAACTAGCTTCTTCATAAAATCCCCTTGGCTCATATTCATTTGCCGGGCAGTAGCCGCTAAAAGTGAAGAAGCCTCTTTCATTGCTTCGCTGTTGCCATCCTGATTCCTCATGGTAGAGGTATCTTGCATTGAAGTTTTACTGCCCGAACCACATGAGAGAATGGTTGCCGATAAAACCGTTATCATCATCGCTATAAAAATTATTGACAATAACCCGGGAGAATTAATA
>JBBJOK010000354.1:0-3321 GCA_037721545.1 Chitinophagaceae bacterium | reverse complement strand
ATGATTCATCAGTTTTTGCAAGTTATACAACATCAGTTAACCGAAGTAAACTTTACTCCAAACTTGTAACATCAATCCATAAAAATTTATCACTCCCCCTCAACGCTCAAACAGAGGGTAAATGGGAGGATGTTTTTTGGGCAATGGAATTGATAAATTATAAAACTTTATGGACAAAAACCCGAATTCAATCTGCATTTGATTCCCTTACAGACAGAAGTACAGATTTTCAAAGATCCCTACTGGAACTTATTTATACCAATTACCCAAAGGTATTCGGCAGGGAACTCAATGCTTTCATAGCAAAAACTTCTCATCCCAAAGTATTTGCTATGGCTGCAGAATATTTGCTTCAAAATAACAATGATGATACGGCGAGGATTTTTTTAAAGAATTTACTACAGAAGAAATTTAGCAACATTACTGATGATGCAATATTAACCAGCTTCTTAATAAGATTGCAACAAAAAAATAATGTAACTGCCTATAAAATTCTGCCGGATATTTTATCAAAAGATTTTCTTGCCGGCAATACAATAATGTACAGCTTTCAAAGAAAAAACAGGGATAATCCGGGAATTGTTATCGTAAGAAGTAAAGAAGGAAAATTTATAAGAGAAGCCAATGGAAAAATTTTTAATGTACCCCAACTTGCGAGGAGCATATCAAATCTGCCGGGGTATTTGACCAATGGCAACACCCCTCAAGGTATATTTAGAATGTATGGTTTTGATGTTTCCCGAAGTAGTTTTATCGGGCCCACTACCAACATACAACTAACCATGCCTGCTGAAGCAACCCTACAGCATTTTTTAAAAGATTCTTCGATTACTGATTCCACCTGGACTATAGATTGGTACAAAATTTTACTTCCTCCTAAACTAAAAAACTATGCGCAATTATATGAATCTTTTTATGCAGGAAAAGCAGGGCGTACAGAAATTATTGCACACGGTACTGCGATAGATCCGGAATATTATAAAAGCAAGCCATACTATCCGTACACTCCATCACTGGGTTGTTTATGTACCCGGGAAATATGGAGTACAACTACCGGAAAGCGTTTACAAAGTGATCAACAAAAATTATCCGAGGCAATAAATTTAGCAGGAGGTGCTGATGGTTATACTATTGTAATTGAGTTAGATAATAAAAATCTTCCCATAAATATTAATGAACTTCTTCCTTTCATTCTGAAAGCAGAATCACTCAAATAATTTTTACCTTCACGCAAAGGATTAAAAAATTATTGTGGCACAAATACCTTTAGCAGAACGGCTTCGCCCTACAACATTGAATGATCTGGTTGGTCAGGAACACCTGACGGGAGAAGGAAGCATTTTGCGCACTGCTATCAACCAGGGAAAAATTCCATCTATGATCCTTTGGGGACCACCGGGTGTTGGTAAAACCACTATTGCAAATATTATTGCCCATTCACTTAATGCTACATTTTATACATTAAGCGCAATCTCTTCCGGGGTAAAAGAAGTAAGAGAAATTATTGAGGAAGCTAAGTCAAAAGATAAAACTATTTTATTTATCGATGAAATTCATCGTTTTAATAAAGGCCAGCAAGATGCATTGCTTGGAGCAGTTGAAAAAGGAATTATTACTTTGATTGGTGCAACTACTGAAAATCCTTCTTTTGAAGTTAACAGCGCTTTATTAAGCCGTTGCCAGGTTTATGTTTTAAAACCGCTGAATGAAAAAGATCTTATTATATTATTGCATGATGCGATTAAAAAGGATGAGTTTCTCAATCAAAAGAAAATAGAATTTAAAGAAACAGAAGCATTACTTAATATTTCAGGAGGGGATGCAAGAAAATTATATAATCTGTTGGAATTAGTAGCCGATTCAATGGAGAAAGACGGAGCAATTACAAATGAAAAAGTAATGCAGATAGCCCAGAAAAAAGTTGCTTTATATGATAAAAAAGGAGAACAGCATTATGATATTATTTCTGCATTTATTAAATCAGTAAAAGGCAGCGACCCTAATGGCGCAGTATACTGGTTGGCACGAATGATTGAAGGGGGTGAAGATGTAAAATTTATTGCCCGCCGAATGATTGTATTAGCGAGCGAAGATATTGGCAATGCAAATCCCAATGCACTCTTATTGGCAACCAATACATTCCAGGCCGTACATGTAATTGGCTATCCAGAGGCAAGAATTATTCTTGCACAATGTGCTATTTATCTTGCCGGATCGCCCAAAAGCAATGCATCCTATTTAGCTATCAGCGAAGCACAGGAAATGGTAAGAAAATATGGTGACCTTCCAGTGCCCTTACATATACGCAATGCTCCAACAAGGCTAATGAAGGATCTTGATTATGGAAAAGAATATAAGTACGCTCATAATTTTCAAATGAATTTTGCTGATCAGGAATATCTTCCGGATAAAATAAAAGGCACAAAAATTTACGAGCCCGGTAAAAATTTAAGGGAAGAAGAGCTTAGAAAATTTTGGAGGGATAGATGGAAGGAAAAATATGGCTATTAATGTGTATATAGCTCTATCTTATGTTTATAACTCACTAAGTTATTTGTTAATAATAGTGTTAAAAAAGAGTGCATACAAAAGCATATAAATATTTGGAAAAGGGCTACCGGTAATACTATCTTGTGTAAGCAATTAGAGGAGTAAGCATCCTTAATCAGAAGTTTACAAATTTAAAAGCAAAAGCATCGGGTTAGTAAGTGTATAAACTTCGGTTTATATAAACAAAACTTCGATGCTTTTTTTATTTATATATCCCCATGCATCATGCAGTCTTGCCGTGATGATTTTTTTTCATTCATATTATATCCTGTAGTTAATTTGCAGCATGATCATTAACTGGGAATGCAAGCCGTTTAACACCTTAACTCCCGATGAGTTGTATTGTATTTTGAAATTGAGAATAGAGGTGTTTGTGATTGAACAAAACTGTGTTTTCCAGGATTGTGATGACAAGGACCAAGAATCTTATCATTACATGGGATGGCAAAAAAATAAACTGGTAGCCTATACCCGTTTGATGCCTGCCGGGCTTGCATATAAAGAAATCTCTATTGGAAGAGTGGTAACATCACCAATTGTAAGACATTCCCACATTGGCAAAGAGCTTATGTCCAACTCAATAGAAAAGCTTCATGAATTATTTGGAAAATTGCCTATAAAAATTGGCGCACAACTCTATTTGAAAAGGTTTTATGAGTCTTTTGGTTTTATACAAAGCAGCAAAATCTACTTAGAAGATGGAATTAAACACATAAAAATGATACGCAATTTGTTACAATAAGCAATAAAGATAAAATCCCATCGTTATAT
>JBBJOK010000353.1:1279-3325 GCA_037721545.1 Chitinophagaceae bacterium | reverse complement strand
GATTTGAGTAGGAGAGATGGGCATAACAATGATGTCATTTATTTTAAATGCTTCAGTCAGGGCTTTGGCTGAATAATGATCTGCCAATACTTCAAATATTATAATATTGGTTTCTACAGGAAGCATTTTTCCTGTAAATTCTTTCTTTAATAAGGCCTCAGCAACATGCTTGGCATGTGTATGGTCTATCTCAAGCCTTTCAATATTATTTTCCAAGGCATATATTCCGGCTGCAGCCATAAAGCCAGCCTGTCTCATTCCTCCGCCAAAAACTTTTCTTATCCTTCTTGACTGTTTTATAAATTCTTTATTTCCTAATAAAACACTTCCAACAGGGGTACCCAATCCCTTACTTAGGCATATTGAAATACTATCAAAAATTCCTGCGTATTCATGTGATTCTTCTTTACAGGTAACAAGAGCATTAAATAATCTTGCACCATCTAAATGAAGCTTTAGATTATTTGAAAGGCATATATCTTTAATACGCTGAAATTCAGTGAATTCATAGCAACTTCCTCCTCCGCGGTTAACAGTATTTTCTAAACTCACCAGGCTTGTTCTTGGCTTGTGTACATCTTCAGAATTTATAGAAAGTAGCACTTGTTCTGCAGTGATTCTTCCCCGATCTCCATCCAGCGCTTTTACCTGAGCTCCGGAATTAAAAGCTATACCTCCACCTTCATAAATATATACATGACTTAATTTATCGCAAATAACTTCATCGCCTGGTTGAGTATGGCATTTAATGGCAATTTGATTGGTCATGGTGCCACTAGGGCAAAAAAGACCGGCTTCCATCCCAAACATCTCAGCAGCGATGGATTCAAGTTTGTTTACACTTGGATCTTCGCCAAATACATCATCTCCAACATCTGCGGTAAACATTGCTTCCAGCATGCCAGGTGAGGGCTTGGTAAATGTATCTGATCTAAAATCTATCACTATTGTGAACTGGGATTTATGATATTATAAAAGAGTTATAGAAACGATTTGGAGAATGTTGTTAAAAATTCAAATATATAAAAACCATTTTATATCCAATAATTCCCGTTCATCCCAAAAACCTAGTAACAGACAGATTATTTGCATCAAAAGCTATGAAATGCGGAATTTGCAACGTAAATTTGCATAATGATTCTAAAGATTTGTACTTCCTTAACTTATCTTTTGCAACATTCCCCCAACTATTCTGTCATAATAAAGAGTTCGTTAATTAATAATAAATAAATACATGAGGCAACTTAAAATTGCTACGCAAATTACGAACCGCGACTCGCAAGCGGTAGAAAAGTATTTGCAGGAAATTTCTAAAATTGGAATGATCACTCCGGAAGAGGAAACTATTTTAGCACAGAAAATTAAAATGGGCGACCAGAGAGCTTTAGAGCGTCTCACAACAGCCAATCTACGATTCGTAGTTTCAGTTGCAAAACAGTACCAACACCAAGGGCTATCATTAAGTGATTTGATCAACGAGGGTAACCTCGGCTTAATTAAAGCGGCACAACGCTTTGATGAAACTAAAGGTTTCAAATTTATCTCTTATGCTGTGTGGTGGATTCGCCAATCTATACTACAGGCGTTGGCAGAGCAGGGCAGATTAGTCCGCTTGCCACAAAACAAAATTGGCACTTATAACAAAGCAAACAAAGCCTACATGGCTTTTGAACAGGAACACGAAAGAGAGCCTTCAACAGAAGAACTTTCTGAAATTCTGGAAATGAGCGAAACTGAAATTAACAACATTTTTCAAAGCAACACACGTCACACTTCTTTAGATGCACCAGTGCATGAAGCTGAAGATGTAGCTATGGGAGATTTGTTGAAAGGTGCCGGAGAAACTGATGAAGATGTAATGCACGATTCATTAAAAAATGAAATTCGCCGTGTATTAAAATCTCTTAGCCCCCGTGAGGCTGAAATTGTAAATGCTTATTTTGGGTTGGATGGAGAAAATGGTACAACCATTGAGCAAATTGGTCAGAAGTATGATCTTACCAAAGAGCGTATCCGTCAAATTAAGGAGAGAGCCATTAAACGTTT
>JBBJOK010000353.1:0-1179 GCA_037721545.1 Chitinophagaceae bacterium | reverse complement strand
GGGCTAATTTAAAACCCGTGCTATATCAGGGCATCCAACCGGGTGGGCAGCTTACTATTACTACGGATGTTGAGAATTACCCTGGTTATCCTGATGGAATACAGGGGCCTGATATGATGGTAAACTTTGAAAAACAGGCGGCACGAATGGGAACTGATATACGTTATGGATTAGCAACGGACGTTGAATTTTCTGCACCGCCTTTCAAAGTTCAAATTGATGAAGAAAAATGGATAGAAGCAGATACAGTTATTTTAAGCACCGGTGCCAGTGCAAAATGGTTGGGGCTGGAAAGCGAGCAACGTTTAAATGGCCATGGTGTTAGCGCTTGTGCGGTTTGTGATGGATTTTTTTTTAAAGAAAAAGAAGTTGCCATTGTCGGGGCAGGAGATACAGCAGCAGAAGAGGCTTTATATCTAAGTAAAATTTGCAGTGTGGTACATATGCTCGTTAGAAAACCTGAAATGAGAGCAAGCAAAGTAATGCAGGAACGTGTATTAAAAACCGCAAACATAAAAATTTATTGGAATACTGAAGTTGATGAAATTTTAGGTGAGGTAAAAGTAGATTCAGTACGACTAAAGAATAATGTATCTGGAGAAACGAGTGTGATTAATGTAAGCGCCATTTTTATGGCGATTGGTCATATTCCCAATTCTCAAATTTTTAAAGGTTGGCTGGATATGGATGAAAGTGGATATATAAAAACTATACCCGGAACATCTAAAACAAATATTGAAGGAGTTTTTGCTTCAGGTGATTTGCAGGATAAAATTTACCGGCAAGCCATAACCGCTGCAGGGTCTGGTTGTATGGCAGCATTGGATGCAGAAAGATATTTAAGTGCAAAAGGCTTATAATGATAACGATACATTTATATAATCTTAAGTTTCATTCTTTTCATGGAGTACATGCAGAAGAAAAATTGTTAGGCAATACATATGAAGTGAATGCAGATGTTCAATTCCACGAGGAGCATGCTGAGATTAATTCGCTGTCACAAACAATAAATTATGTGGAGATTTATGAAATAATAAAGAGGAGAATGCAGATCCCGACTTCTTTATTGGAAACAATTGTAATGGATATAGGAAATACAATTCATGAAAAATATGAGTACGTAAGGCATATCAACATCTCACTTAAAAAAAATAACCCCCCAATTGAGGCCATTGAAGG
>JBBJOK010000352.1:0-3325 GCA_037721545.1 Chitinophagaceae bacterium | reverse complement strand
ATTCAGCCCAGCTCATTACATAATTTTCATCTTCAATATCTAAAGCTTCTTTGGTAAGCTGTAAAGGATGAAATGTATCTACCATAACGGCCAATTCTTTTGTTTCTTTTGCGCCTATACTTTTATCCACAGCGCCGGGGTGTGGCCCATGAGGGATACCGCCGGGGTGTAAGGTTATCATTCCTCTTGTAACATTTTTACGGCTCATAAAGTCTCCATCCACATAATAAATCAATTCGTCACTATCAATATTACTATGATTATAGGGAGCCGGAATTGCCAAAGGGTGGTAATCAAATAATCTCGGGACAAATGAGCACACAACAAAATTATGTGCTTCAAAGGTTTGATGAACAGGTGGCGGTTGATGAACCCGGCCTGTTATCGGTTCAAAGTCATGAATAGAAAAGGCGTACGGATAACAACATCCATCCCAGCCAATAACATCAAAAGGGTGATGCAAATAATGTATCCCATACATCATTCCTTTCTTTTTTGTCATAATAAGAAAATCTCCTTTTTCATCAATTGTCTGAAGGTTTTGCGGTGGACGAATATCTCTTTCACAATACGGCGAATGCTCCAGCAACTGACCATATTTACTTAAATATTTTTTAGGAAAACGAATGGGGCTGAAGGATTCTACAATGAATAGACGATTGTCTTCATTGGCAAATTCTATTTGGTAAATAGTGCCTCGTGGCAACATTAAATAATCTCCATAACTAAAATCCAGCTCACCGTATTGCGTTTTTAAAACACCTGTTCCTTCATGTACAAATATCATCTCATCAGCATCAGCGTTTTTATAAAAGTAATCCTTCATACTTTGCTGTGGAGCAGCCAACACCACATGGCAATCATTATTAATTAAAACAGGTTTGCGGCTTTTTAAAAAATCTTTTTGAGGTTTAATTTTAAATCCCTGGAAGCTCCTGTGCTTAAGCATTTTCTCTTCCGAAATGGTTGGCGTAACATCTACCGGTTTTTCAGTTTTTGTTATTTGAGTAGGAGGGTGATTGTGATACAGCAAGGAATAATCTGAAGAAAATCCCTCGGTAGAGAATAATTGCTCTGAATATAATGTGCCATTGGGCTTTCTAAATTGTGTATGGCGTTTGTGAGGAATGGAACCGGCTTTATAATATTGAGGCATGTTTTAATTTTAGATGTACGATGTTTGAAGTACGATGTATGAAAGCCTATGTAAATTTAATCATAATTACTTTTGTAACATCGTACATCTTACATCGAAAATCGTAGATAGAATTTACCAATGACTAGAATTGGATTGATTTCTGACACTCACCACTACCTGGATGATGAAATTTTTGAGCATTTTAAAAACTGTGATGAGATATGGCATGCTGGTGATTTTGGTACAAATGAAATAGCAAACAGGTTAAATTTATTTAAACCCTTAAGAGGTGTTTATGGAAATATTGACGGATATGATATTAGAAGTATATATCCTGAAAAATTAAGGTGGAGATGTGAAGCGGTGGAGGTTATGATGACGCATATTGGAGGTTACCCTCCAAAATATAATGTTGCAGTAAAAAAAGAATTGGAAAAAATTCCGGCGCAACTATTTATAAGCGGGCATTCACATATATTAAAAGTTATGTATGATGCTGCACTACAATGCCTGCACATGAATCCGGGAGCCGCCGGCAAACAGGGTTGGCATAAAATAAGAACAGTCATCCGCTTTGCTATTGATGGAAAAGAGATTAAAGATTGTGAGGTAATTGAATTAAGTAAATAAAAATTGTTTAAAAAATTAGCTGCTAAATTTGTGGTATGGAGAAAACAGTTTCTCAAATTTTATGTTGTTGCATACTTGCCATTTGCTTTAGCTGCAATGAAAATGAGGAACAAACGCCTGTCGCTTCTCATAATGAATCTCAGCAATTAGAACAGTTAAAGCAGGAAGTTAAAAAGTTTCCGGATTCGCTTTTACTTGTAGAAAAACTAATTCAGTATTATAGAAATACAGGTTCTTATGATTCGGCACTTGCTGTTACTGATGATGCCATAAAACGAGCATCGAATGTTGTTGGCCTTTGGGATATAAAAGCGATACTTCACTTTGAAAATGGAGACACTATCAATGCTATCGCATCTTTTGAAAAAGCCATAGATATATTTCCATTACCGGAATACCTTATTTCTTTAGGAACATTATATGCTCAAACAAAAAACCCAAACGCCTTAATGATTGCAGATGCATTGGCGATGGCAGATAAAGCGAAAGCATCAAAGGAAGCTATTTTCATAAAAGGGCTTTATTACAATTATACAGGAGATAAAAAAAGGGCAATAAATTTATTTGATAGTTGTATTAGGTTAGATTATACATATATGTTTGCTTACAGAGAAAAAGCAATTGCATTATATGAACAGGAAAAATATGAGGAGGCTTTAAAGGTTTTAGAGAGAGCAGTTACTGTTCAAAATAATTTTGACGAAGGATATTACTGGATGGGAAATTGCTACAAAAAATTAAATAAAAAAGAAGAAGCGATACAGAGCTATCACACTGCTTTGATGTATGATAAAGATTTTATAGAGGCGAGGGATTCACTAAAAACGCTTGAAGGAAAATGATGTTCAAATGTGCGGATGTGCAAATATGCAGATGTATTTATATATTTCGTGAATATTTTTTAACTAGCAACTCTCATCATATGCCCTTAATTGCACCATCATTATTATCAGCAAATTTTTTGAAGCTTTCCGACGAATGCCAAATGTTGAATGAAAGTGAAGCTGATTGGTTTCACCTGGACGTAATGGATGGATGTTTTGTTCCTAATATAAGTTTTGGTATACCCATAATCTCTGCAATTAGTAAAACAACAAAAAAGATCTGCGATGTTCATTTAATGATCGTTGAACCGGAGAAATATGCTGAAGCATTTAGAGATGCAGGAGCAAATATTCTTACAGTTCATTATGAAGCTTGTGTACACTTACATAGAAACATCCAACAAATAAAATCCTTGGGAATGCTGGCAGGTGTAGCTCTTAATCCGCCTACAAGGGTAGAACTGTTGAGAGATATTTTACCTGATATAGATGTAGTTTGTTTAATGAGCGTTAATCCTGGTTTCGGAGGGCAAAATTTTATCCCTAATACATTTGAGAAAATAAAAGCACTCCGTAAAATGATAAATGAATTGGATGTTACTGTAAAAATTGAAGTAGATGGAGGCGTTAGCCTGGAAAATGCTAAACAAATTATTGATGCAGGTGCAGATGTTTTGGTTGCAGGAAATGCTGTGTTTAAATCGGCCGATCCAAAACAAACAATTCATAAATT
>JBBJOK010000351.1:0-3326 GCA_037721545.1 Chitinophagaceae bacterium | reverse complement strand
AGGGCAACAACAAAATTCATATTTCCACTGGGTGATGAGCCGGGATTATAATCTGATGCCAACGCAATAGCCGCACCACTATCAATGAGTTGCCTTGCGGGCTGCATTGGCATACGCAGAAAAAATGCAGCGGTTGGAAGTAATGTACAAAGCCCCTTCCATTCTTCTGCCAGCAGAGGTGGATTATTGCTTAATACATTTATTTCAGCAGGCGAAAGCGTTTCCAAATGGTCAAGAGAAAGTGCTTTGAGTTTTATTCCTGCTTCTATGGCGCCGATGCTGTTAAGTTGGTTCACATGCAGCTTTGGTTTTAAACCATATTGCATCGCTGCTCTGCAAATGGTTTCTGTTTCTTCGGGTGAAAAAAATCCTGTTTCACAAAACACATCAATGTAATCAGCAAGCTTTTCTTTTGCAATAACCGGCAGCATTTTATTAACTATAAGATCAATATAGCCTTCATGGTTTTCTTTAAATTCTAATGGGTAAGTATGGGCACCCAGAAAAGTGCTCTTAATTGAAAGCGAAGATTTCTCTTTTAATTTTTTTATTACACGAAGCATTTTAAATTCCCCTTCCACTGATAATCCGTAACCGCTCTTTATTTCTATGGCTCCTGTGCCAAGTCTGCAAACTTCTTCTAATCTTTTCCACGCCTGGTTAAATAAATCATCTTCTGTTGTTTCGTTTAATATTTTAGCAGAGTTCAAAATCCCGCCGCCTTTTGCAGCTATTTCTGCATAACTTAATCCCTTTATTTTATCAACAAATTCATTTTCCCTGCTGCCCGAAAATACAAGGTGAGTATGGCTATCACACCAGGCGGGTAGAATAAACTGTTCTGACGCATCTATTGTGTGCTGATTGTTGTGTGTAGAATGTGGAATGTTTTGCATACTTCCATACTCAGCAATTATACCATCTTCAATTATCAAATATGCATTATCAATTACGGGTAATTCAGCCAGCTCGGTTCCTCTTAACAAATGAGTCTGCTCTCTTACATTTACAAGTTGCTTTATATTAGTTATTATTTGTGAGGACATTAAATACTATGGCAGTTTAAATGTGGGGTTATAAATTATACCAATAATATTATTCCAGGGATCTTTTACAGTGGCTACAATAATATCTTCCCCAACATTTTGAGGTGGTTGATGAGGCAATGCCCCTAACGAAAGTAACCTGTTGTATGATATCTCAACATCATTAACCCCCCAGTACATTTCAACATTCTCCGATTTATCATGAACATTATTTACATCCGGCTGTAATCCCAGTTCATAACCTGCAATATTAAAACCGACATAAAAAGGCATATCAAAATAAGGTGATGTTGCAAATATTTCAGCGTACCATTGTTTTGCTTTTTCAATGTCAGGCACTTTATATATGGCTGTACGCAAACCCAAAAATTGTTTCTCCACTAATATCAAATTTAGAATGTATTTTATTGCTCATTCGCTTTAAGCAATCTCAAAAAATTACCACCCAATATTTTACGGATATCTTTTTTGCTATACCCTCTCGCCATTAATTCTTTGGTAATTAAAGGAAAATCTGTAACGCCATTTAATTGCTGCGGAGTAGAATTGATGCCATCAAAATCCGAACCCAGGCCCACGTGATTTACACCAATTAATTTTACTATATAATCCAGATGATCAAACAATAAATGAAAGGGTGCCTTCATTTCCTGAACTTCATCTTTATATTTCGCGTATAAAAATTCAGTGGCAAAATATGGTTCAGGATTCGCTTTTAATAATGAATCTCTTTCCGCTTTATGCAACTTATTAAAGGCGGCATCTTTCCTCTCATACGTACTGTCTAAAAAACCAGAATAAAAATTTAAATGAATTACGCCACCGTTTCTACCTATAGCCATTATCTGATCATCCTTTAAATTCCTAAAAGCAGGGCACAAATTATACACGCAACTATGCGAAACCAATACTGGTTTTGTGGTAATATTGATTGCATCTGCAAAAGTATTTTCTCCAACATGGCTTAAATCAACCAACATACCCAGCTGATTCATCCGTTTAATTATGTTTCTTCCAAAATCATTTAACCCTTTTGGCTGCTGTAATAAAGATGATTTTGTTTCTTCCATTGCAGAGGTCGCCCAAGGCGTAGAATTATTCCATGTCAAGGTCATATAACGGGCTCCTCGTTTATATAAACTGTCTAATTTAGTAATATCATTTTCTATCATATGGCCACCTTCAACTCCTATCATACCGGCCAACTTTTTTTTCCGAATGATTTTTATTAATTCAGAAGAGGAATAAACTAATTGCATTTTATCCGGATTACGCAAGGCAGTAGCATACAAAGTATCGATCTGCCGGTTTGCATAAGCAAAAGGATTTAGCTGTCTCCCGTCGCACCAGATGGAAAATATTTGCACATCAATACCGCCTTCTTTAAATCTTGCAAGATCAGAATGAGTTTTACCTTTTAAATCCTGGTCAAAACTATACCCATGCTCAAAACAGGTTGTGAGAATATCATTATGGGCGTCTATTACGATCGCTTTATTGTGCAATTTTTTAAATTGTGCAAAAGTTTGCAATGAAAAAAAAGTGAAAAGAGAAATGCCTAAAATTTTATAGAATTTCAATTGAAGTTATTTTAGAAAATAAAGTAAAGCTTTTTTACTGAAAGGCAATCTTTAAACGTAAACCTGCTATAAATTCATACCTTGCTTTTATGAAAAATCTACTGCATCTTTTTTTTATAACCGCTGTTTCTTTTGGTTTTAATTTGTTTACAGGCTTTGCTCAGATAAAGCCTTTCCGTTTTGCGTTTCTTTCGGACACACACATTGGCTCACCAGATGGAAAGGCAGAAGAAGACCTTAGAAGAACCGTACGGGATATTAATAGCAAAAACGATATTGATTTTGTAGTTATCACAGGTGATATAACGGAACTGGGAACGAATGATGAGTTAACGAGTGCTAAAAGATTATTTGATTCCTTAAAGGTGAAATACTATATCGTACCCGGCAATCATGATGTTGGATGGAGTGAAAGCGGAGGGATGAGTTTTATTTCAACATATGGTAGCGACAGATTTGTATTTGACCACAATGGCATCCGTTTCATAGGATGTTCATCAGGGCCTTACGTAAGAATGAGCGATGGCCATATTCCCCGTGATGCCATGACATGGATGAAAAATATTCTTGATACAACCTCCGCAAATATGCCGGTAATATTCTTGAACCACTACCCCATGGATAAGCAAATGGATAACTGGTATGAAGTGATTGATATGTTTAAAAAAAGAAATACCATTTTATTTTTATGTGGGCATGG
>JBBJOK010000350.1:0-3330 GCA_037721545.1 Chitinophagaceae bacterium | reverse complement strand
TTTTAAATTTGTGTTTAAATAACAGATTTCCTGATAAAGCATTTTTATCGTTATTGGTTTGCAAAACGCGGTTGCTTGAATTTTTTAGGGTGCCAAACTTCCCTTTGGTATTTGCAAACCTTGTTTCTTCACTTTCGGTGCTGTAAAAATTCGCACCCGTGGTAAGTTTTAATGTACTGTTGGAATCCAGCTTTAAATCATAGGTTAACCTTGTTTTAAAATTATGCCTGTTTATATTGGTTACGCCATCAGAGAATTCATTCAACACTGAATCCTGCACCTGCGTTTGAGAAAATGTTTGTTTATGATTATCGTAGTTCTGGCTATTATATTTTGGAGAAAAATTTAATGTGTGTTTATCATTCCATTTATTACTGTATTGAACACCTGCATTTACATTTGTAATAAAGCCGTTTTGGGGATCTAAATAAGGCTCATCATCTGAAGAGCCTCCACGCCACATCATCATCACTCCTCCATCATCATCCATACTCATACTCATATTGTCACTCCCCCCAAACTTCTGTTCATCCTGCCAACTCAAACCATCTTGGCCTGTATTTCCATTCAACAAAAATGCAGAGAGTTTCCTTTTGCCTTTAAAAGTACTGAACAGGAGATTATCATTATACCGGGGGTCTATTTTTTTTATCAGTCCACCTGCCACGTCAATTTTTCCAAAATAACCTGTTTTTTTATCTTCTTTTAATTTAAGATTTATGGTTTTTTGTGTTTTGCCATCGTCAATTCCTGTAAATTCTGCCTGATCGCTTTTTTTATCAAACACCTGTACTTCTTTTACAGCATCTGCACGTAAATTTTTTACTGCCATACCCGGATCATCTCCAAAAAATTCTTCTCCATCAACTAAAATCTTTTGCACAGTTTCTCCCATAGCTTTTATCTTGCCATCCTTGTCAACTTGTATACCTGGTAATTTTTTTAATAGTTCTTCCACATTAGCATTGGCACTTACTTTAAAGCTATCAGCTGTGTAAACAGTTGTGTCGCCTCTTATCTTGATTGGGCTGCCTGTTTTTATTATTACTTCCTGCATTAATTTAGCCTTAGAGATCAGGGCAAGCTCTGGTATCTCCATATCATTTTTAATTACAACATTATCAAGCAAATCAGCAAAATAGGGATGGGTTGTCATTAAAATATATTCTCCCGGTTTTACATCTTTTAAACTATATTTTCCCTCGGCATTACTTCTTGTGAATTTATATAATATAGAATCTTTGGGAGTAAGTAATGCTATCACTGCATTTTGTACCGCCTTTTTTTCATTAGGATCCATTACAGCGCCTGTAATATTTGCTGTTTGTGCAAATGAAGAGAAGCTTAATAGAAAAATACCTGTAATTAGGGTAATAAACTTAGTCATGATAGTTTTGGTTGAAAGGGTGTTAAGTATTCGAGTTCCAAGATGAATTATTTTTATTAAACTGTTAAATTCATTTTCATAATTTAAAGTTAAAGAGATTTCTACGAATATCGTCGTATATCTATAATTATTTCATAGCTGGCAATTTTTGAATGTGGGTGGTATCGACAGCTTTCAACTTAATTCTTTAAATGTTTGAGGTGTGTCACGTAAACTTCAGAGAACTTTCTCCAACAAATTTATAACTAATTCTTTAGTTTAGAAATTATCTTTCATCTTTCTTACACCACTTTACTAAATTGATGTTCCTTTTTTAATTATTTAATGTTATAGTATATTCACACAAAGCATATGCATGTTAGAAGATAAAAGTCCGTACGAGCTAATTCACTTTGTTGATACTTCTAAGCCGGTTTGGAATTATTCTTTATTTACTGATGAGGATATAATTAACTACCAGAGAGGTACACACTATTCACTCTACAATAAGTTTGGCTCACATGCGATCACAGTTTTGAAAACGAACGGTTATTACTTTTCAGTTTGGGCGCCAAATGCAACGGCAGTAAGTGTTATAGGGCATTTTAATAACTGGGACAGGCAATCGCACCCATTATTTGCCCGATTGGATAAATCAGGAATTTGGGAGGGGTTTATTCCGGATATACCACAAAGTTCAGATTACAAATACCATATCCGCACAAAAAAAGGCATTACTTCAGATAAAGGAGATCCCTATGCAAACTACTGGGAACAACGGCCACGTACTGCATCTAAAACGTGGCAACTGGATTATGAATGGAAGGATGAAGAATGGATGGCTAAAAGAAAGAAGAATAATTCTTTAAAATCGCCATGGAGTGTTTATGAAGTACACCTTACCAGCTGGATTCGGCCGGAAAAACATAATGAAGAATTGTATAACAGTTACAAGGAAATATCTGATCGCCTTGTTCCTTACGTTAAAGAAATGGGATTTACTCATGTTGAATTAATGCCTGTAATGGAACATCCGTATGATGGCAGTTGGGGCTACCAGGGCACCGGATATTTTGCACCCACTTCACGCTTTGGCGAGCCGCAAGATTTTATGGCAATGATAGATGCCTTCCATAATGAAGACATTGGCGTTATTCTGGATTGGGTTCCTTCGCATTTTCCCTACGATGCACATGGCTTGCATTTTTTTGATGGTACACATACGTATGAATATGCGGATATGCGCAAAGGTTTTCATCCTGATTGGAACTCCTATATTTTCAATTATGAAAGGGGAGAAGTAAAATCTTTTCTTATCAGCAGTGCAAGATTCTGGTTTGATAAATTTCATATCGATGGTATCCGTGTTGATGCTGTAAACTCTATTCTTCGTTTAGATTATTCACGCAAAGAAGGGGAGTGGGAACCTAATATATTTGGAGGCAATGGCAACCTTGAAGCCATAGCATTTATAAAAGAATTTAATGAAACTATTTACCGCGATTTTCCGGATGTGCAAACAATAGCCGAAGAAGCTTCTGACTGGCCTGATGTTTCAAAACCAACACATGCAGGCGGCTTAGGTTTTGGAATGAAATGGATGATGGGCTGGATGCATGATACACTGAATTATTTTAAGATGGATCCATTTTTTAGAAAAGATCACCAGGATAAATTCAGTTTTAGCATGATGTATTTTTATGATGAAAATTTTATGCTACCGCTCAGTCATGATGAAGTTGTACATGGAAAATCACCGATGATTTATAAAATGCCCGGAGATGAATGGCAAAAATTTGCGAACCTTAGACTATTATATACATACATGTTTACCCATCCGGGAACCAAACATCTTTTTATGGGCAACGAATTTGGGCAAACATCTGAATGGAATTATAAAACTGAACTCGAATGGGAACTTTTACAGTTTGATCCTCACAAAAAGATGCAGCAATGCGTAAAAG
>JBBJOK010000349.1:0-3335 GCA_037721545.1 Chitinophagaceae bacterium | reverse complement strand
ACCATAGTACAAAACCGGAATCAGTTTTTCCTTTTAAAATACTTAAAGGCTTTGAGCCGAATTGCGTAGCGCCAACAGATGATTATTCTTTGAATGACATAAAAACATTTATCACTCAAAAAAACCAAAAGCCTTATTGCCTGTTTATCATGAGCATTAATCCACATGCTCCATGGACGATGGGTGACCCATCTGAATTTAATGCTGACAAATTAATATTGCCGCCTCATTGGGTTGATACCAAACAGGTAAGGCAGGAGTTTACTAAATACTTAGCCGAAGTAAGAAGATTAGATAATCAGGTGGGTGATGTAATGAAATTATTAAAGGAAACAGGACAGGATAAGAATACCATTTTAATTTTTCTTGGAGAGCAAGGTCCACAATTTCCGGGAGGTAAATGGACTCTATATGATAATGGACAGAGAAGCTCAATGATAGTTAAGTGGCCCGGCAAAGTAAAAGCGAATACCAAAACAGAAGCAATTGCTCAATATGAAGATGTAACGCCAACACTTGTAGCAATCGCAGGTGGCAAGCCTGTTAGCAATCTCGATGGAAAAAGTTTTTTACCGGTACTGCTCGGTAAAAGCAATACCGTCAGGGATTATGCTTATGGTATTCATAACAATATTCCCGAAGGTCCGCCTTATCCTATCAGAGAAATACGGGATACGAAATACAAACTCCTGCTTAATCTAACCCCTGATAAAAATTATCATATCAAGTATATGATGAATCCAAACAAAAACGACAGTTACTGGATGGGTTGGTTAAAAGTAGCCGAAACGTCTGCTGATGCTAAATTTCTTACAGAGAGAATTGTAAAAAAACCTGCTGTAGAATTTTATGATCTTCAGAAAGATCCTTATGAATTAAAAAATCTGGCAAGCGACATCTCATATAAAAAACAAATTGAAAATTATACAGCCAAACTTAATCAGTGGATGAAACAACAGGGAGATCGTGGAGCTGAAATGGATATTGAGTATAAAAAATCTAAAGATGAATAACATGAAATCTTTTACCGGAATAATTCTTTTTATTTTTCTTCTTAATACATCATTATTTGCGCAAAGCAAAGTTCAAAAACCTAATATAATTTTTATAATGGCAGATGATCTTGGCTGGGGTGAATTAAATTGTTATGGAAATACTTTTAATGAAACACCCAATCTTAATAAATTATCTGCGCAGGGTTTACGGTTTACACAGGCTTATGCTGCAGCGCCAATATGTTCTCCAACAAGGGTAAGTTTAATGACAGGACAATATCCTGCAAGAGTTAAGATAACTGATTTTTTACCCGGCAAAACTGACCGCTGGCTTGATCCTGCAAAATATATTACTATCAATGAAGCTTTATCAAAAGCAGGATATCGTACAGCTATGTTTGGAAAATGGCATTTAGATACAGATTATAATACAAATAAAGGCGGTCCAAAAGCACATGGATTTGATGAAGTCATCGGCACTGAAACAAAGTACATTGCAGATGGAGATTATTTTTATCCGTATGATAAAATCAGCTCTTTTACAACAGGTGAAAAAGATGAATACCTCACAGACAGGCAATGTGCTGAAGTTTCAAAATTTATAGAAAGAAACAAACAAAAGCCATTTTATGTCTACTTGCCATTTTACAGCGTGCATACAAAGCTGGATGCACCGGAAGATGTAGTGAATAAGTATAAAAAGAAGTTTGATAAGAAATATGGTGAAGGCGAAGCTGAAAAATATTTTG
Source organism: Chitinophagaceae bacterium (assembly GCA_037721545.1). Classification (GTDB taxonomy): domain Bacteria; phylum Bacteroidota; class Bacteroidia; order Chitinophagales; family Chitinophagaceae; genus Ginsengibacter. The sequence continues at coordinate 1,591 of JBBJOK010000349.1, read as the reverse complement.
GAGCTGCTAATATAAAACACGAAGCCGACCATATTGATAACCCGTATCTCGCTGCAATGATTGAACGCATTGATGCCGGAGTAGGAAATATCATGCAAACACTTCAGAAAAATGGTCTTGATAAAAATACGCTTATCATATTTTTCTCTGACAATGGAGCTCCCGGAAGGCTGGGAAACAATGGTGGACTGCGTTCCGGGAAATCGTGGCTATACGAAGGCGGGATAAGAGAACCTTTATTAATGCGCTGGCCGGGAAAGATTGCACCAAATACTGTTACAGACATTCCCATAAACAGCATAGATTTTTATCCAACTTTTCTTGAAGTTGCCGGTGTTAAAAATGCCCCCGGTAATATAATTGACGGCGTAAGTATCATGTCCGTTCTTACAAAAAAACAAGCGCCAAAACGTGAAGCTATTTACTGGCATTATCCATCGGAAACAGGCAAATGGAAACCAAGAATGGCCAGCGCTGTACGAAGGGGCGATCATAAATTAATTTATTTTTATCTTGATAAAAGATATGAGTTATATAATATAAAAGATGATCCTTCAGAAAAAAATGATCTGGCAGCAGCAATGCCCGGTAAAGTTAATGAGCTGAAGTTTTTATTAGACTACTGGAAGAAGAATGTAAATGCAGAAGAACCTGATGTAACATCACCTAAAGGCAAGGCAGAAGAATAATAAAAATTTTGTTAGAGGCATTTATCTTTAATCATCATCGCTTACGCAGTTGCGGGGCTCACTTGTACATTTTTAGCTTAAGGCAGCACCAATATTAAATTGATTTAATTATATTGAGAGACAATCCCTGTAATGCCATATGAAGTTCTCAGGTAAAATATTTTTTCTTCTGCTGCTGTGCAATCAATCTTATGGTCAGCAAATTCTGTTTCGCAATTATTCAGTAATTGATGGCCTATGTTCAAATACTGTCTGGAGTATTTCACAGGATGATAAAGGCTATATGTGGTTTGGAACAAAAAACGGTCTTAACCGTTTTGACGGTTATGAATTTAAATCCTATCAGTTCGATAAAGAAAATAAATATTCAATCGGTAATAATTTTATTCATGTTATCTGTAAATACGATAATAAAAATTATTGGATAGGCACCGAAGATGGTATTTACAATCTTAATCTTGAGGATGAAAAATTTACCCGGGTCCCTGTTGCAGTAAATAATCTGGTGTATGATATAATCCGCGACACTAAAGGCATTTTATGGGTTGCCACTAAAAACAACGGCTTATATAGTTACAATCCCGGTAATAATAAAACAAAGCAATTTACTCAAGGATCACCTAACTCAGAATCCCTGTCATTAAACCAGATAAGGAAGCTTGCAGAAGATAGCAGAGGTAGAATATGGATAGGAACTTTTGGTGAAGGTATTGATGTGCTCGATCCGTCTACATTAAAGATTATAAATTACAAAACACAGTCCACCGGTGGAGATGTAAACAGCAATAAAATTATTACGCTTTACAAAGATTTGCAGGGAAATATGTGGGCCGGTACATTGGGTGGCCTGAAGGTGTGGCAAAAAAATACAGATAGTTTTAAAATTTATCAAAAGGGCGGGG
>JBBJOK010000348.1:0-3345 GCA_037721545.1 Chitinophagaceae bacterium | reverse complement strand
AAATCTTCACCGTGTTTTCCATTTCTATCGGGCAGCCATTCAATATAAAACATGAATCAGCAAAATGCAAAGTCGGATTGTTCTAATAACAATACAAATTTTATAATATTAAATGACTGGTTTTCAATCTCAATATTTTTTATATTGCATCCAATAACCCCAATCGTGGCGTTAGCGGTAAGCGTAGAAAAACGACAACCTTCAACAAAACGAAAAATTAACAAATAAAAAGAAATATTATGTTAGGACTTAGAACAACAATTTACAAAGTTTCAGACATTCAAAAAGCGACTGAATGGTATTCAAACGCATTTGAAACTAATCCTTATTACAACGAACCCTATTATGTTGGTTTCAACATCAAAGGTTACGAACTTGGACTTCAACCAGAAGATAACCCAACTTTTGATAAAGTTGAAAGTGTAGTTTCCTATTGGGGAGTAGAAAACATTCAAGCGACTTTTGACCGACTAATTGAATTAGGAGCGACCGAAAATGAAAAACCATATAGCGTTGGTGGAGATTTAATGACAGCGACTGTTAAAGACCCTTTTGGAAACATAATAGGCTTGATTTACAATCCTCACTTTCAACTAAAAGACTAACCAATGGCATCCGAAATAAACTTTGTAGATTTCGTATTAGAACAAATCAAAAATTCAGGAGAAATAACTGCTAAAAAGATGTTTAGTGAATACGGCATTTATTCAGGCGGAAAACTATTTGGGCTAATATGTGACAATAAACTATTATTAAGCCAACAAATTCAGGGCGTAAGTTTATAGGAAATGTTGTTGAAGCACCGCCATACGAAGGAGCAAAGCCGAGTTTTTTAATAGAAGACAAAATTGAAGACAGCGAATGGTTAAGTGAATTAGTTAGAATATCACTGAATGAATTACCAGCACCAAAACCGAAAAAGAAAAAATGACAACAACTGCTATTTGCTGACTTTTACCGAAGATGAAAAGTAAGACAAACATAAAACTACCGCTGACAGACGTTGAAAAAGCAAATTTGAGAAAGAACAAAATCAAAATTACAGACATTCTTGAGTTTGCAACTGACGAATTAGAAGTATTGCTTAACGCTACAACCGAACGAGCAAAAGAAATTTATGCGTTAGCAGAATTTCAAACTGTTCCGTCAGTCGGAATAAAATTTGCCGAAGACCTTGTGTTTTTAGGTTATTATTCGCTTAACGAACTAAAAAACAAAAACGGTGCAAAACTGACAGATGAATACGAACTAAAAAAAGGATATAGGACAGACCCTTGCGTTGAAGACCAGTTCAGATTAGTTGTAAACTTTGCAAACACACACGACACGAAAAAAACGTGGTGGGACTTTACGGAAGAACGAAAAAAGTTTCGTACTGAAACGGCTATCCAAAAAGCAGACCTCAAAAATCATGGGTTGAAATATTAGGATATGTACAGAAAGACAAAAACGCCTAACCGCTAACATGGGGTTTTGCAATATTGGGGCAGGACGTTGTAATCTTCATCATTAGCAACATGGCAGCAGTTGTTCGGGCAGGACAAGCATCGGTGGGCTTTTGGTTGTTATCTTGTACATTTGTTTTTCAATCAGCAGCGGTTACGGGCTTGACGTTTTTCAAATCCACCAACATCGCAAAGCCCTGTTCGTTAGCGGCTATTTGCATAAACCTCTTACAGTCATTTCTGAAATAATTCAAATGAAATCAATTGTTGTAATCATTTTTTCTTTAGTCCTCATAGTAAAATCCTATGGACAAAATAAAATCTATTTTTTTAATAAAACAGGGAGACCTGTTTGGATTCAAAACATGACAATATTGGGAGCCGGTTCATTTCCGTATGTGTTGGACACGACTGAAAAAAAAATTCAGTACATCCCTGTTGATACTAAAAGCCCTGCGATTTTAAATGTAATGATTGTTCCTGAAAAAGGACCGTATGGCACAGCCGATGGAATTTATTACTTATTTAAACAGAATGATACATTGATTGTAAAACAGAATGATAAGAATCAACCCTTAATAACCCATATTCATTCTCCTGAGAGAACAAAAGAATTGGTATTTATTTTAAAATTGATGGACCATGTAGCAGTTACTCCTTTCTATTCCTTAATAAAAACAAATCCTAAATTAAATAAAGTTGCATGGACAGTTGATGTGGAAAAAAGGGGCAAAATAATAGATAGCCTTTCAAGGCCATATATAAATACTGTTGAGAATTTTTGTGCAAGTGAAAATATTGACCCGCAAATAGGTAAACTGTATAGTAGCAATTATATTGGCAATATGATAAATGATTAACATTTACTGGGTTACGGGCTTGACTCGGTTCGCCAGCGACAAATTAATAATTATTATAAAGATTCCTTAATAAAATGGTCTGCAGAAATGGATTGTGAAGACTGTGAAAATGTTCCATTTTATAATTTGGCACTAAAGGGCATTTATCGGATGAAGTTTAGTGGTACGGATGAATTATCTTATTTAGACACTGTATCAGCATTAGTAAAAGGTTATGCAAAAGACTTTCTTTTATCTAATTACCTGATTAACCAAATTGAATTAACAGTTAACAGCAGTAAGCTATTGAGTCATTATGATAGCTTATGTGAGGATAATTTGTATAAACGATTAGTTCATAATAATTATTCTTTACATCAAACTACAACTAAAATAGGAGCTTCTGAATTGGCGACACTAATGAAGGCAGATAAATCACAGATAGGTTTTAATCAATTGCTCACCAAGTTGAGAGGTAACATAGTTTATATAGATTTTTGGGCAAGTTGGTGTAAGCCATGTGTTGAAGAGATTCCTTTTTCTCATTCCTTAAAAGAAAAATTGGCCGGGAAGGATATTAAAATGCTTTATATTTCTCTTGACACAGATTTTGATAGTTGGCGCAAGGCTTGTGAAAGATTTAAAATTAATGATAAAAATAGCTTTGTACTAATCAATCCAGAAAAAAATAAATTAGCACAAAAAATTAATTTAGGACCAATACCACGATATATTGTTATGGACAAAACAGGAAAAATTGTTAAGCTTGACGCTAGCAGACCTTCTGACAAAGCGACTTACGATATGCTGCTAAAGCTTGTCAATAAACAATAAAACAGCCGCTAACAATGCATTGCCAAAAGCAGCGGTTCGGGTTCGACGTTCAATGTTTAGCTTTAGTTGTTAACTTCAACAATATATTTTCAATTGGGTATTTGTACCGGGCCGGAGGAATGTATGTGATAGCGGTTGATAATGAAATGAGAAATGATAAGATAATCACAGAATAAATAACTACGTTAACTTGAAAATTGAAAATAAAATCATTGTGTCAATTGATA
>JBBJOK010000347.1:0-3362 GCA_037721545.1 Chitinophagaceae bacterium | reverse complement strand
CGCTTATAAAAGCAATGCATGATAAAACTATTGATGATGTATTGATGGACCAGGCAATATTTTCTGTCGTGGGTAATAAAATACGTAATGAAGCCTTGTACCGTGCTGGCATTCATCCGCTGAGTAAGACTGGCAAAATACCGGCAACAAAAATTACAAAACTTATTAATGAAGTAGTTATTTATGCAAAGACATTTTATGATCAGTTAGAGAAAAATGGAGTGAATGATTTCTTCCAGGTTTACCAGCAGAAATATGCCGCCGATGGCAGCGAAGTAACGATGAAGATTTTACCTAAGTCAAAACGTAAAATTTTTTTTAGCGAGCACAGGCAGCAATTGTTTGTTTAGCAAATGATCTATGGAAACAAATAATTTTTATTCCGGTGTAAGTGGCTTAGTTCTTCCAGTGCCTAAATCGCAATATCCACCTGAGTTTCAGGATAAGAGCAGATTGCAGTATTATGCATCCTTATTCAATAGTCTTGAAGTAAACAGCATATTTTATAAATTGCCAAGAAGTGAAACAATTGCTAATTGGGTAGAAAGTGTTCCTGATAATTTTAGATTCACATTCAAGCTTTCTAAAACAGTAACGCATGTAAAAAATTTGGAGTTCGCAGCAAAAGATGTTGCCGCTTTTATGAAAACCATTGAACCTGTTGGGCACAAAAAAGGATGTTTGCTGGTACAGTTTCCGCCCGGGTTAAAGGTTGAAAAACTCCATCAATTACAAAACCTGTTAGATGTTATTGGCGAAGCAACACATGATACTAATTGGAAAATAGCAATGGAATTCAGAAATTCATCATGGTATGAAAGAGAAGTATATGAATTGTTGGATGAATATAATTTTAGTGTAGTGCTACAGGATATTTTTGCTTCGGCTACTCCGATTGAGGCTCAAAAAGGTGATTTCATTTATATACGCTTTCATGGCTCTGAACCACGTTATCGCGGAAGTTACAGCGATGAAGATTTAATGGTTTATGCAAAACGTATTAAAAAATGGTTGAAAAACGGAAAAACGGTATTTTGTTATTTTAATAATACAATGGGAGATGCTGTAAATAATCTGCAGACCTTGAATAGTTATGTTAGTCAGTAGAATTGTTTTTTATTTTTTCTTCCTTTTTATTATCTACCTTCTTTGGATTGGATTCAATCTCCTCTTCAAGATATTTCATAATAGGTGTTGCTGTTAGCCCGTGTAAAATAACTGACAACAAAATAGTAAAAGCAACAATTGCCCACAGTTCAGGTATATGATCAAATGTGGTTTCTTTTATAGCAAAGGCGAGGTAAAATATAGAACCCATCCCCCTAATACCAAAAAAACTGATTGCTAATTTTTGTTTGTAATGAAATTTAGAAAATGCTATAGAAGCGTACGCTGCCAATGGCCTTATCACCAATAAAAGAAGTATAGAAAAAAGAGCCATTTTCCAAGTGAGGGCATTTAGTATCCCTGTTACCAGGCTACCACCAAAAAGGATAAGTAAAACTGCAACCAATAGTCTTTCAATCTGATCTGTAAAAGAATGCAGGTTTTCATGGTATCCATGGCCTTTTTCATAATGACGCAATGAATAAGCACAAACAAAAACCGCTACAAAGCCATAAGCGTGCAGCATTTCAGTTACACCATACACAACCAACGTAAGTGCAATGGCAACAAAACCATCCTGCGTTTTTAGTATTTTCATTTTTTTAGAAACGGTAAATAATAAGTAGCCTACGAATTTCCCCAGAAAGAACCCTATTAATATACCTGCAACAATTTTATATACCAGGTAATAACCAAACCAATTTAGTAAACTTGTTTCCGTACCGGATGCGTTTAATGCTAATACGATAGCCAACCAGGTGAAAGGGAAGGCTGTTCCATCATTCATACCTGCTTCTGCAGTTAACGTAAATTTTGTTTCAGATTTTTTATCATCATTGGGTGGCCCTACCTGCACATCTGAGGCAAGAACAGGATCTGTTGGCGCCAATATTGCTCCTAATAAAACAGCTGTAGCCAGGGTAAATCCCAACAAATAATATCCTAAGAATGCAACAGCTGCAATACAAATCAGCATGGCAATTAATATCAGTTTTAACGGGGATGACCAACTTTTAAATGAAAAAGGCCGATCTATTTTAATTCCGGAACCCATCAAAGAAATAATAACTACCATTTCACTAAAATATAAAGCTGCATTGTTATGCTTTATGGGATTTGCTTCTACCAAATGTGTGGGAAACATCATGTAGACTATCATACCTAAAACAACATAAATAATGGAGTAAGATATACCGGTGACCTTGGTAATGGCAGGCATCCAGGCCATCCCAAAAGCAGCCACACCAACCAGGGTCATCATAAAAATATATGTGTTCATATAAGCAAAAATAAAAAGGAAAATACGTCGACACAAATCATAAGGTATGCATGTATCGCCTTTGCTACTCTTCAATAACCAAACCAATACGGGTACCCGAAAAAACAAAAAGTTACAAACCTTTTATATTTGTATACATGTATAAAATTTTCATCCTCTTTTTTTTATTTGTAACGATATATTCCTGCAGAACTGTTACGCCATTAACAACTGTTTCAATTGCAAATACTAATCAGCAGGATTTTTGGAAAGCGCTAAATTTATTATGCGGAAAGGCATATGAAGGCACTGTAATAAATGCACCTGCAAATGATACTGTGTTTAAGGATCAGCGGTTAATTATGCATATAAGAAGCTGCCGTGAAAATATAATTCGCATTCCATTTATAGTAGGTAACAACCTGTCACGTACATGGGTATTTAATCGTTTACCAAATGCTATAAGTTTAAAGCATGACCACAGGCATGAAGATGGAAAAGAAGATTCAATTACGCAGTATGGGGGACAGACTGCTAATGCAGGCTTCTCAACTTTACAAATATTTCCTGCAGATCAACACACTGTAAATATTTTACCCGCAGCAGCAACAAATGTTTGGTGGGTAGAATTGTTGCCCCTCAAATATTTTACCTACAACCTCAGGCGTGTTAACACAAACCGGCTTTTTACCATTCGCTTTGATCTTACAAAACCAGTTGACATACCCGGCGCCCCCCTGGGGATGGAAAGATTAACTACACAAGTGTTATTGCGGTTCAGGTATTATTTTTTTCTCTGAAAAGGGCAGATTCTTTCATGATCTTTCGAAAATTGAAAAATTTTTCTTTGATTTTTTAAATGAAACTTAAAATTATTCAACCTCAACAGCGCTTACTGAAATAAGCCTTCTTTAAATCGCATCATTGTGTACACTCTTCACCGCTCTGCCGGAAGGGTCATTCATTTCTTTAAAAGCTTTATCCCACTCTAATGCAA
>JBBJOK010000346.1:0-3368 GCA_037721545.1 Chitinophagaceae bacterium | reverse complement strand
AGTTCAGCAAAGAATCTCAATTCATAATTGTTACGCATAATAAAATGACAATGTCTGCCGTTGATGTTATCTATGGAGTTACAATGCAGGAGGCAGGCGTAAGTAAATTGGTTCCGGTAGATTTTAGAGGATTGAATTAGAATTATTTTACCGGGCTGTATATTTTCATAGCAGCATCGTGAAGTTTATCCTGAGCAAAGCCGAAGGGTCGCACTTCTTTCATCCGCATACCTTTTGGCATCTTTAATTATGTTTTGCTAAAAATTCGGATTGTCCTAACGAGAATACAAAAAGTATAACTTTATGTAATTGATTTTTAATGCTGATAAAAATTTTATATTGCAAGTAATAACGCCAATCGATGCGTTGGCAGCAATTTAGGAAAGACATGAATTTCGAAGCTTTTTATCCCAATCATTCACTACTTATACACTGCATAGAATATTATTACTTTCAGAAGTCCGACAATGATGTTTTTAGTGCCGAGTATTACGCCTTTCCAAATACCGTTCTTGCATTAAACATTCACCGGAATATTTGCTATAATATAAATGGTCATAAGGTAAGTGTAACTGGGGTAAAGCAAGAAAATTATCTTATGCTTTTGAATGGGAGGTATCAACTTCCATTACATGTGCAACAAAAGGGAGATATTGATAAGGTTACCATAGTTTTCAAGCCACTTGGATTAAATCATTTTATTAAAACTTCCTTTAATGAAGTTGCTCGACATCCTACACAAATTTTTACAGCCTGGAACGATATAAATACGCCACCGTTTTTAAATCGATTTTTTAAGGAGCAGGACAATAATAAGCGAATAGCCGTTTTAGAAAATTACCTTCTTTCATTTTACGAGCCGTTCCCAGAATACTCCTTTTTAAACGAAGTTTTAAATATGCTCTGTGATTTCGACAGAGAAGTTTCTATTGAAGAAGTAGCAAAAAAGTTTTCATTAAGCAGCCGAACATTTAACAGGGTATTTAAAAAACACCTTGGCATTTCTCCTGTTAGCTTTAGAAAAATTGCTCGTTTCCGGCATTCGGTAAAGAACAAGCTATTTAAAAGTAAATTCGACTCACTTACGAAGATAGGTTATGACAGCAATTTTTATGACCAATCTTATTTTAATAAAGTCTATAAAAATCTTACTCAGCAAAACCCGAGGGCTTTTTTTGATTCTGTAGAAAAACTTGCTGATGAGCGGTTAATTTTCCAATTCATCCAAAGTAAACATGTCTGAAAAGTACAATTTTGTTTCTCCTGTATTTCTTTCCTTTGCTAACACTAATCATTAAAGGATGAAAAAAGTTTTTATTGTAGCCTCTGTGCTTCTTCTGTTTTTGCAAACCTCTTATGGGCAAAGTCTAGTAACAAGAAATACTTTCTCTATTAAGGTTAGGGATAGTATCCCGATTAAGATATGGTTGCTTAAGAATTATTCAAACTCAAAACAATATCCTGTCGTTTATGAATTCGTTTATGACCATACTAATTATATTGCAGCCACTGCAAGCAATATTTGGGACATTCCTGAAATAATTGTGGTTTTTGCTCAAATTAAACCCGGCAATGATTATTCCAGCCCAAATCTTTCTCAAATAGGGCAGGAATACTATGCCTTTGTAAAGGAAGAACTTCTCCCCTACATTTCGAAAGAATACAGTGTCAACAATTTTAGGATTGCGGCAGGCCTTTCGCAGGGAGCTGATTATGTTAATTATATCTTACGCAATGATCCTTCTCTTTTCAAATCCTATCTCATTTTTTCCACAGAGTATCCCATTGATTACAAACCTAATTTTTCATTGTATACAGCGAAAATTAAGGATTCTTTATCCTATTATATCGCGGTTGCAAACGATACTAAAGAAAGAATAGATTTTGCGAACCAGCTATTTGATTCGCTTAAGACTTCTCCTTATTTAAACATAAAAAAACAAAGTTTTGCCACTTCTGCTCACTCCTATAGCATCTTATATGCTTTACCTGAGGCCATGCTATTTGTTTTTGAGGGGTACAATCGAATACGGCCAAGGTTGTTCAATGAATCATTACTTTCTTATTACAAGGCAACTAAGAAAAATACGGCAATTTCAATTATCACAGCATTGTTCCTAAAACATTACTAGCAGTAGATATAAAGAAAGATTCTATGGTTGTAATAAATACTTTTCTTGATACTGTCTTTTTTTCAAAGGAATCCTCAGACATTGATTTTATTAATATAGCATATGCTTTTAGACATAAAAAGCTATATGAAAGTGCAGAAAGAGCTTATCGGATGGCGATATTAAAGAATGAGGCAACGGGACGTATTACCTCGACTTCGCTTACTATTTATGTAGGATTGTTTAGAGTTTATGATATTCAGAACAAGACAAAAGACGCTTTAAGAATCCTGCTTGATGGTTATCAAAAAACAAGGGAAGAGGATGAAGGGCTGCTGTATCTCTTGGGATACTATTATATTGACAAAAAGATTGACGTTAAAAAAGGTATAGAAATATTAAAATCAGTACTGAATGAAAAACATAAGTTTTCCGGCTATCTGAGTGAACCAAGCGATGAAATTCTTTCTAAAGTGGCAACGGGTTATTGGGAATTAAAAAATAAAAAGCAGACAATGCTATTCGTAAACAAAGCACTGGAATTAAATCCAAAAAATGAAACTGCTTTGAAACTGAAGGCGTCTATCGAATAAACTGCTGCCAACATCAGTGTTTGCAATATGTCGGCGGACGGAACGCGGCTCAAGAGTAGTTTTTCTATTAAACTTTATATCTTTAACCAAGGTGACGGTAATTCTATTGCCGCCACATCGCAAACACTTTACCGTTAGAGGCTATTTATAGAAGATCTGACAATAAGTAGTAATAAATGATTTGAAATTCTACTTTTAATGCGTACTGAAATGAAGAGCTTACAACAGGCAGGTAATAACGTGGTGAAATTTAATAAAAGCTCAGTTTCCCAATCTTCCCATTACTCCCCGCAAAAAAAACAGCCTTTCCATATTTTGCTTTTCTAACAACATGAAAACTTTCTTTTGATATCCATTTCCAGTTCTTGCCTTCATCAGTTGAGTAATCAACCCCATTTAATCCACAAGTGATCCATATTTTCTTTTCAAGATATTCTACGCAACTTCTATAGCCATTCGGCCCAATTAAAGGTACAGTCCATGTTTTACCGCCATCATTTGTGATGACACAAATTTTACTTGTTGAAGCAGGTGCATTAAAATCTCCGCCTACAACAATTAATGTTTTTTTATTTTTTACCGCAACAGAATTGGCACCGGTAGTTTCTTTCCCCTGGATAATGGGTAAGTCAAAAATATTATTCCCGATAAATAATCTTGATCG
>JBBJOK010000345.1:0-3369 GCA_037721545.1 Chitinophagaceae bacterium | reverse complement strand
GCTATAGGATTACCGTTAATATCTGTCACCTTACCAGTAAAAGTATATGGCAATGATGTATCCTTCTTACAACTTGAAAGAAGTGTCAAACTAATAAGGCAAAAACTAGTAAAGATTTTCATGTCGTTAATGGTTACAGCCAACGTTGACGGCTTTGCGTAGTGGTGGCATTCCGTGTTCCGTCCGCTGAAAACAAATGCTGAATAAAATTACAAAAGTTTATTGTTTATTCTAGAGCCTGGTGTTAATCGTCTGCTCGGAACTAATGATTAATTGAACAAATGCTGATGTTTTGTTCGTCGTCCCCGCCATAACGTCAAACTGAATGATGTGTGCTGTAGTGCTGTTCATACTTTAATTAAATCAAGTTTCTTTAACCATTCCAGTTTATCAACTCGTTTAAGCATGCGGATACCAAGAGCAATCAGTATAAGTGAAATAACAGTAATAGGTACATAACTTATCAAACCTGAACTATCAGAAGTCAATATTTCTGTATCCTCTTGTTCTTTCAATTTATAAACTCCACCTGCAAGATTAATAAGAAAATGAATTACTATTGGCACAATAATATTTTTGGTTCTGAAAAAAAGCGCGGCAAGATAAAATCCAATACCAATGGCTAAAATTACTTGTTTAGTTATTCCCTCAATATTATCAGGATGTTTAATTAAACCAATGAAATGCGCTATTCCAAATAGGAATGAAGACAAAAAAATAGCTTTAAAGAAGGGGTTTTTCATCCGTGAGTAATGCTTGAGTAGTAACGAAAGAACCATCCCACGCAAAGTAAGTTCTTCCAGTGCTCCAGTGAAAAATGCATTCAATCCAAACAAGAGTAAAAGTGAATAGCTGGCTTGACGGAACGTGTCAATGTTTGCATACGCAATTAATCCAATAATGCAAAGAGGCGAAAGTACTAACCATAATGAGTTAACTGTAAAAGTTGGCGATAATCCAGCAAATTGGAAGAACTTTCTGGTGTACATGAAATAACACAAACCTATAACAATGGAAGCTCTTATCAATAAGCCTGATATGAGTTCATTATGACGATGTTGCAGAAAATAGTTGTCAAGTGCTTTTTCCAAAGGCAATCTTAACATTAATAGTAAAATGACTGCACACAAAATCAATATTGAATATCGAAGCTCTTTCATTTTTGTGCTCGCATTACAGCTAACGAGCAGGGCTTTGTGCAAGTGGGGAAATAGATTTCCGTCTTCCCATAACCAAGTACAATTTATAAATAAAAGTTCATTGTTTTATTTTATTGCTTGGTGTTAGTCGTCATCTCGCTGACGAAAAACCTCGGTGTTGTAAGCAGCCTTGGTTGTGTTTGAGTTAAATGTATTTCCCAATCCGTAGCGTTACTCCTATTCCGTTAAACCATTTTGGAATATTCATATTTCTATCTTCAGAAAAACTCCTATCTCCTTTTAAGTTCTGATAAATAGGAATAAGCAAGGCAGGTCGAATGTAAAATTTATCAAACTCTTTAAAAAGACCAATATCTTTTCGGTAAGTTTCAAACTACAATTTTCTATGACAACATTAAATTGATTGTTTGTCGGTCTTACCCGAATTCTTGCTCTCTCTAACTTTAATTCTGTTTCCAACTCATCAAGGTTGTTCCAAAACGAAGCCATGAATAAATCATATAAACTTTTGATTGAATATTGTGGATTCAATTCAATTAAAACCGCTAAATCAACTTTATATGTATTGTTCATTAAATGTTTATTCTTTAAATATTGGTGCATTCATAAGGGATGAAGAAAAAAAGTAAATTATGGATGAACCCTTTGACATCCCAGTTACCTATAAAGGAGAAGAACTTCTGTTTAAAGGTGAACTGCTTGCTTATACTTACAGTTACAAAATTCAAGTTGAAGTAGATGGGAACTTGGTTTTATTTGAGCCAGACGATGAAAGAAATTTACGGGCAATGATTAATCCCGAAAACTTTAATGAAGGAAAGAAAATTGATGTTGAATTATTGAAATGTATTGGTAAGTCTTTAGAAGAAATATTGAAATAGTTTTACTTCTACTGGAAGTTCCAGCGAAGGATAAACTTCAAGTATGCCTAATGGGTAAATCAGTTGGAGGAAAAGGTATTTTCTTTTATATCAAGGTATCGAATCTAGAAAGCCTTACACAACAGAATTTTATACAAGTACAAAACTATTTTATAAATGAAGTATTCTCAGACTTAAAAATTGATTCAGCAGCAAAGGGTATAACAAGGAATCAAGTTATTCCTTTTGATGAAGATGTATATTATAATCCAGGAATAACAGTAACAATACCAAATATAGAATTAGATAAAGACCAATATTTTTTAAAAACTAGTGATTGTGCAAGTAGTAGTCATAAAGAGAAGAGAAAGGAGTATGTAGGTACTACCTTTTGCACATTGTTAGACATCAGCGACGTTATGTCACGCATTGTTTGGAAAACTCCCAAACCAGAGCTAGGAGATGCTCCCTATAAAATTGCTGACCATCTACATGCAAACATATTTTTACCTCAAGTAATTGGTAATGAGTATAAGCATAAATATTATAGAGTAATTGTAAATGCAGTTATATTAAATAATCCCACTTTTACTTTGCAGGATGTACTTTCATTTATTCAATGGATAAATACTAAGCGTACCGGTAACCGGCCAATGAAATATAAGGAGATGATTTATACAGTTACAAAGGAGTATAATAGAATTAAAGAAACTGCTGAAATTAGATTCTTGAAAACAAAACACATTATCACCAATGATAAATTACCTCCCAAGGAAAAACAGCGACAAGGTGCCATTGGTTTTGGTGAATACCGTAAAGCAAAGTCAAAAGAGTGCATCAAGATAGTATTAGATTATTTTAAAGATGAAGGCATTAAACCTACCATTGCAAAGGCAGCAGAACTATTAAAAGGACGATTGCATTTAAGAACAATCACAAGGTATTGGAAGGAGGTTTTGGCAGAGGATAGACAATAGGAACTAATAAGCCACTCTCTTTATTTTGGTACTGGTGTTCAGATGAACCCCTTTTCTTCGATGATATTACAGCAGTAGAATGCCTTAAAATAGCGATATAAAATCAGTAAATCTATTCAGCCAACCTCTTTATTTTAGTTATCGTGTTCACATGGACACACGCAAGTTTAGCTGCTTCATTGTTCTTATATCCCTTCTTGAGGTATCCCAATGCAGTCTTGTTTTTGGGTTTTGATAAGAACTTCAACACATCTTCTTTGCTTCCATGCTTCCTTCCCATGTAAACACCTTTCATCTTAGCGATTGCAATACCTTCCAACTGACGCTCCCTTATCTGCTTCTTTTCCATTTCCCCAACAACTCCAAGAATTG
>JBBJOK010000344.1:0-3386 GCA_037721545.1 Chitinophagaceae bacterium | reverse complement strand
CCTGGTGGGAACGACTTAAACTTGTAGAGCATCCTACACCAAACGGATGGTTTACGGGTAATTTTGATGAACTTGCCAAAAAACTCCTGGAGTTATCTGAGCAATGGCTTAACTGGATCCAAAATGCAAATGAAGTGAATATCTCACATGTGTTTGCATATCAGAATTCAAAAAAAGAACATTTTAAACAGCCGGTGTATGAAATGCTTTTGCATTTATTCAATCATCAAACTTTACACCGCGGACAATTAATAACTATGTTTCGGCAATTGGGGTTAGATAAAATTCCACCGACAGATTTTATTGTTTTTTCAAGGAAGAAATAAATTATAATTTCATACTGAGTGGTTGCCGAAATTTTTCCTGAAGCAGGATTTCGCAATTAAACAATATGACCTTTAATAGCTGTCGCGATAGCTTCACCTTTCGAATGCACGTGTAGTTTTTCATAAATATTCCGGATATGCCCACGCACGGTGTCAATGCTGATAAAACAGGCATTGGCAATTAATTTATAGCTCATCCCTTTAACCAGGCATGAAAGAATTTCTTTTTCCCTATCAGAAAGATTAAACTTATTCTGTTTGGTGACTGGAGATTGTTGGGCAACCATTTTTAGAACCTTGGTTGCCACTGAGGGGCTAAAAGGAGCGCCGCCTTCATAAGTTTCTTTTATAAAATCCAGAATTCTTGAAGGAGAAGTATTTTTAAGAATATAACCCGAAGCCCCGGCAAGAATGGATTGAAATATTTTGTCACTGTCTTCGAAGATAGTCTGCATCAGTATTTTTAATTCCGGGTATTTTTCCCGTAACATACCAACCGCTTCAATCCCGTTAATCCCCGGCATCTGAATATCCATTAATACAACTTCAGGACTTGTATCTTCAATATTTTTTAAAAGATCCAGACAATCTTCGTAAGCGCCGGCACATACAAAACCTTCGCTGCCGCTTATCAACTGGTATAAACCATTGCGCAGGCTTTTATTGTCATCAAAAATCACTACCCTGATATCCATTTAATTTGCTTTATGTTTATATAGCTACACTTAACTTGACTGTAGTTCCTTTTCCGGGTAATGAGTCAAGTAAAAAAAACCCGCCAATTTCCTCTGCCCTTTTTTTCATATTTTTTAATCCATTTCCTACAGTTGATTTATGGGTATCGAATCCTTTTCCATTATCGCAGATTTGCATAATTAAATTATTTTTTTCTTCTTTCACAGTAAACAAAACTTTATCTGCCTCGGAATATTTAACCATATTGTTGGTAGCTTCCTTAAAAATAAGGTAAAGGTTTTTGCGGACATTCATAGGCAATTTCATTTTTGACACATCATCAGCAATAAATTCAAAGTCAATATTTTTTGCGCCCAGCAATTCATAGGCAAAACTCCGCATTCGTAAAATAATTTTTTCAAACTGGTCGTTTTCGGGGTTAATGGTCCACACAATATCGGCCATGGCATCCAGCATTTTACGGGAGCTTTCTCCAATTGTTTCTAACATTGGTATCACTTCTTTTGACTGCTGTTGTGCCATTTGTGAAAAAATAGAAATGCTGCTGAGTGTACTCCCTACATCATCGTGCAGGTCGCTTGCTATTTTATTTCTCAGCGTAAGAAGTTTCAGGTTCTGCCGGTTTCGGTAATTCCTGTAAATAAAAAAAGAAAGCAGGGCAAATAAAACCAGTCCCGCCAATAAATAATTTTTTACCTGTTTTTCTTTATTTAATTCCAGGCTTTGAATTGCCTTTTCTTTATTTGCCAGAAGTAGTTGCCCCTGTTTGTTATCAGCTTCAATTTTCTGCACTGCTTTTTGTGCAGCAAAATCCGCCTGGCTTTTTTCTATTTGTAATTGCTGAAGTTGTTGTTCATTACTCATTAAAGCAAATTCTTTTTCTTTCAGCAAAAGCGACTGTTCCTGCTGTTGGGCCAATAAGGTTTGTTGCTTTAGTTTTTCATTGGTTAGTATTTGCTGGTAATTGAGCGAATCTTCTTTTTTATCAAACTCATATTTCATTTGAGTTTCTGTGATTTTTTTACTGCTTTCTTCATTCACCAGGCTGTCGCGGTAAAGGATAAATAATTTATGATTTTTATAAGCGTCGTCCCAATTGCCCATCGCACTGTCCACCCTTGCCAGTCGTTCATAACTGACTTTTATGTCGTCTTTTGACTGAATTTTTATGGAGAGTAATAATCCATCATTCAGAAATCGTTTTGCTTCTGCAAAATTTCTCAAGTTGATTAATGACTGTCCTATATTAATAAACGAACAGGCTATACCCTTTTTATCCCCCATTTCTTCCCTTATTTTCAAAGAAGCTAAATGATTTTTCAATGCATCGGTATGATTTTTTTGCTTTTCATAAATAAGACCGATACTATTGTGAGAATTGCCGATCCCTTTTTTATAGGCTATTTCTTTATTTAATTTTAATGAAGTGAAACAATTTTGCAATGCCTCTGCATATTTACCTTCATTAGAATAAATACTTCCAATACTGTTGTAAGAAGTAGCGATACCTAATCTATCGCCGATTTCTTCCTTTATTTTCAAAGAAGCTAATTGATTTTTTAAGGCATCTGGGTAATTACTTTGCCCTTCATAAATACCACCGATGCTCGAATACGAACTAGCAACTCCTTTTTTATCACCGATCTGTTCACTAATTTTCAAGGAAGCAAAATGATTTTTCAATGCTTCCGGGTAATTCCCTTGATTTGTAAGAATTTTACCTATATTATTTAATGAAGTAGCGATTCCTTTTTTATCTCCAATTTCTTTTTGCATTTCAAGGGAATAAATGAGATTTTTCAATGCTTCAGGATAATTGGCCTGGTTCCAATAGACAGCTGCGATACCATTGTGAGATTCAGCAATTAATTTTTTATATCCAGTCTCTTCACTTATTCTAAGTGTAACTAGATGATATTTTAAAGCCTCGGTATAGTTGCCTAGATGCGCATACACAATAGCGACGTTGTTGTATGCATTGGCTTTTCCGGTATTAAATTTTATTTTTTCAGAGAGCGCTAAAGCTTCGTCTGCGTATTTTTTTGCCTCGGCATAATTTCCCGTCTGCCAAAGTTGCCTGCTCAAAGCATTTAAAGTGTTTGCCTTACTGGTATCTTCTTTTTGTGTTTTTAAAACATTAACCAGTGAATCAATTTTAGATTGCTGCGCATGGGATTGTTTAGTAATCGCTGCAATAACCAGCAGTAGTACAATGTATCTATATAACATAAGATTCAGAATTTATATGAATGTTCATTTAGGCGAGTACAAGGAACTGATTTAACGAGACGATATAAGAAGACTTAAAGTTAACCCGTTGGCGGAGTTAATTAGCCAGTGTATGCTTAACTCTGCCTACAGGTT
>JBBJOK010000051.1:5411-13471 GCA_037721545.1 Chitinophagaceae bacterium | reverse complement strand
CATAACTGAGGTATGTTAATGCGTAATAATATATATTACTGAACTACACTTTTCATTATCAAACAAAGTTTTCACATTAGAAACAAATCCATTGCATGCGGCATTTATAAAATTATTTTTACCTTTTTTATATTTCTCACTTAACATACTAACATAAAAACTATCGTACCACATTGGCTTTATTTTTTTTAACTGCAATCCGTGTTTTACAACCAGCTGTTCAAAAGATGCTGGTGAAAAATGATACAAATGCCTGGGCACATCATATGCAGCCCAAAATTCTTTATAAACTCCTGCATCATAACTTGTGTAATTAGGCACAGCAATAAATATGCAACCTCCCGGCTTTAATATTTTCTTTAAATACCCGAGATATTTATGAAGGTCATGAACATGTTCCAACACATGCCATAAAGTTATCGCATCAAAATTTTGAAGCGTGCCACTGAAAAGTTCTTCATCAGAAAGTAAATTTACACCATAGAATTTCTTAGCATTTTCCCTGGCAGTTGCATCTGGTTCAATACCGGTCACCTCCCATTTATGTTGCCTCATGCAATGTAAAAATGCTCCTGTACCGGCACCAATATCTAAAACTTTTCCTGTTGAAAGCTTTGTATATTTTTTCAGTAATTCTTTTTTTTCATCCAACGTTTTTTTTCGAACTAAATGATACAAAGAATTGATAAGCCCTTTTTTAGTTTCACTATGCGAAATATAATTCTCCGATTGATAATATTTACCGATTTCGGTTGCTTCAGGGATATTTTGAGTAAACCTTGCAGTGCATGTATTGCAATGCCAGATATCAAAAATTTCATTTGAAACAGTATGATCTTTTGCAGACAAAACCTTTTGAATATCTTCTCCATCACAACACGGGCAAGCAGTATAAACAATCATCATCTCTCTTTGCTGCAAAGAAAATATAAAATACCCAATGCGGTGTATTCTTTGTTTTACATATTTAATCTTTCTTTATAATAAATTAAAGCAATTTTACAACAAATGAATTTTGCCTTACTTAAGACTAAGATCCGGCATGGTAGCTTTTTTATACCATTCCGTTTTCAGTTGGTCCTGCTCGCAATTGTATTAATTGCCATATATTATTGGCTTAAGAAAACGACTGTACTTCCTGACACAGCTTATTCCGCTATTATCGAATTATTTATTACCGTAGCGCTTGCATTTTTTCTGGGAGTAATTGTTATAAGCTTTATTACATCGCTTGTTCCATGGCTTATGTTTTTAATTAATAAAAAAAGAGGAAATGTTTCAATAAATGTAAAAACAACATCAAAACAGTATGATATCAGTGAAACACAACTGGTGAGCATTAACCTTAACCCCATCTTTCGCCCTTTATTTGGATATATCAGGCTGCGCCTTGAGTATGATGCTAAAAATATTTCACCAAAATTTTCTTTACTGGACTACCATTCAAAAACAAAGTTTTTTTCTACTTCTCAAAATGGAATTTATAACTGGCCATTACCGGAAATTAAGGAATACAAAGTGAGCAATGCTATTATTTATTTTGAAGATATGTTTCAACTCTTTTCTTTTACAGCATCCTTGCCTGCTAAGGAAAATTTCTTTACAAAGCCTGCGGATACACCTGTTGACGAAATAAAAGTTCAGCCAAAGAAAACAGAAGACACTAATACACGCATTGATAAGATAAGGAAAGTTGAAGGTGAGTTTTTAAATTATAAAAATTTTGAAAACAATGATGATGTAAGAAGAATTGTTTGGAAGATCTATGCAAAAAATAAAGAACTGGTGGTAAGAACGCCTGAAACAAATGATCCTTATGCATCACATGTATATTTTTACGCTTCATTCTTTAATGCAATGCCTCCAGAACTTTTCAGTGATTTTTATCCAACTTTTCTGAACTATTTCAAAAACTGGGTGTGGAACACTTACCGCCAACTAAGTAAACAAAATGTATTGGTAAAATATATCCCTGACCATCATAGCAAAACGGCTCCGGCAGATGACCCGATAGAAAAAATAAAATATATCATAAGCACATCTGAATGGCAAACCCAAAAAAGCCTTCAGGATTATTTTAAAAAAGAAGAAGCATCTGTTGTTTGCATTTCTTCTTTAACAGATGCGCAGGAGGTGGCAAATATGCTAGATAAAACAGGAAAAGACCTTGTGGTCATCTTTGTACAACTAAGCAATAGTTTTAGTAAAGTAAAAATTAAAGATTGGTTGCAATGGGTATTTGTTAAGCCTGAAGAAGATGGGCTTGATAAAAAACGGATTGTTTGGAATATGTCACCATTAAAAGGAAAAATAATAGACAACGAAAATAAAATTAAAGCGCTACTTAGCAAAAGTGAAAGTGAAGTGTTAGTCGTTTAACTGCCTGAATGAAAATTATTAAATTACATAGCACTAAAAAATTGACAGCTCAATTATTGCTGCTCATCATCCCTGCGTGTGCAATTGGGGCTTATATGCTTTGGCATATTAACCAATACTATTCTGTTTTAAATAATCAATGGGTAAAACACAGTCTGTATTTAACCGTTGGATTGGTAACAAGTTGTATTTTTTATAATTATAGATTTCGGTTTATTTCAACATTTCTACCGATTATATTGTTGCTGATCATATGCAGTAAAATTATTAGTAAGGTTGTTACCGGTGAATTTTCGGCATTTTATGCTTCCACAAATTTTTATATTTTTTCTTTCTTATTTACCTGCGGCTTGCTTATAGGTTGGGGATTTGCAAGGCTCAGATATTTTCCCATCATTTTATCAGCAGTATTACTAGCGATACAAATTATTGTTGTAAGCAAGACAACAGATATAACAGCGGAAAAACTAATCATCGCCTTTGCCCCTGTTTTACTTTTTGCTCTTTATATTATTTATACTGCAGAGCTTGTAAGAAATATGAATGATGATGAGCCTGCATTTGCCTGGTTTATCGGCAAAAAATTAATAGGCTTTGCATTGGTGGCATCACTCCTGCTTATATTAATTTTCTCATTTTTTGGCAAAGATTTTAAAGCCATAGAAAAAGAATTTGGAGGTGAAGGCAAGCAGGAAAAAGAACAAAACAAAGAAAGCCTTACAAAAGAAAATAAAGATGGTTCAGTAAGCAACAAAAACGAGATGGGAATGAGTGGTGGAAGAAAATCTTCTAAACGGCTTGTTTTTATTGCAAAGCTTGACAATTTTTTACCGGATTCCGAAACACCCAACCCCCTTTATTTTACCTATGACTATTTTACAAAGTTTGATACACTTACTCAAACATTAGAGACGGATAGCCTGATGCCTTCCAACGATCTTTTTCGGCCAGATCCTTCTAAAATACCTTTGTACTTTACTGAAACCGATTCTTCCGTGCTTACAAAAGCCAAGGGCAATTTAAAGAGAAGAATTGTTAGTACAGAAGTTTATAAAGCTTTGCTATCCCCAAAAGATTTTCTGGCGCCAAGCACTGCATTTTTTTGCCAGCCCATTGCAGTTGAAAAAGAATACAAGCAACAATTTAAAAGCGCTTACCGGGCAAAAATGTATGTAAGTGATTTAAACAGCGCTTATTTTATTTATAATCCTGCAGGTAATCAGGAGCTTGAAATATTTCAGCAGCAAAGGTTTGAGGAACTTAGAAGAGTTGACAACTGGAAGAATGAGGATATAAGTTTTATGAATTATTATACTTTTATTCCTACAGGTGATTCATACGACTCGATAAGGGCACTGGCAAAACAGTTAACAACGTTAGAGCAAAAACCCATAGATAAAATGATTGCTGTAAGAAATCACTTTCTCAGCAGGGATGAAAATGGGCAGGCAAATTTTAAGTATACAGATAACCCCGGTATACCCGGATTGCCAAGTGCCAATAAATTAACTTTTTTTCTGTTTGAGAATAAAAAAGGTTACTGTGCTTATTTCGCAGGTGCTTCTTTATTTTTATTAAGAGCAATGGGCATCCCTGCAAGGGTAGCAACAGGTTTTCTTACAGTTGACAGAAGCGATAAGAATAAGGGGTGGTATTGGTTTTATGAAGACCAGGCGCATGCCTGGGTACAAGCTTATTTCCCCGGATATGGATGGATAGATTTTGATACAACTATACCAAGTACAGAGCAGCAACAATCTCCTGCGCCTGATGGTACGCCCCCTATTACAGTACAGAGTGCGCAACTTGTAACATTTGGTAAAGTGTTGCGTGTAGACACCCTCACCAAAAAAGTTGAAATGCAGGTAAAGAAAATGCTCTTTCATGACAAGATTTTTGAATTGGAAGATCCGGTAACTCTCGACATGGATGTTTCTCTTGCTACAATAAATAAAGACACAGGTTCTGTTCGTTTGGCTGAATTAAAAAAAGACATGGAAATAACAGCAATTTCTTTTTCTGAGCAAATAAAAAATATTATTCCGGTGGATAGTAACAACGCACAGGAAATATTTTCAAAACTCCCAAAGCCGGCCCCTATTGATGAAATAACCATTCTTGATACCGAAGCCGAAAAGGAGCAAAAAAAAGTTGTTAAAAAAGAAAAAGAACCATTTAGTTTCCTGAAATTATTGGCAATCTCATTGGCAATTATTGGAGGCGCATGTTTATTGATATTCAGTTTGCCATGGCTGAACTATCGTTATTACAGATATAAGGCATTGCAACATTCGAACGTAAAGCAAAAAGCTTACTGGTCATACACTTCAGCAATGTATTTGTTAAACCAACTGGGCTTTTGCAGGGATAAACTTTCTCCATTGCAATTTGCCAAAATGAATGTTGACCCAATATTTAAGACAAATCTCTCAGGATTTATACAGGCTTATCATAAAAGTAAATACTCACCAGATGTATTAACAGCATCTGAAAAAGATATTGTGGCAAATTTTTATACACAATTTGATGCGTCAGTTACATCCCAAATTCCTTTTAAAAATCGTTTTTCTAAATTTTTAAATATCTACAGAACAATAAACTATTTCACAAAACAAAAAGTATAAAATAATGGAACAGCAGGTTAATACGGAAACAGCTTTACAAAATATCCAGCAACTGACCGATAATATTGAAACAGTGATTAAGGGCAAGCGAAATCAAATAAAATTTGTGCTGACTGCATTATTGGCTAAAGGCCACATACTAATGGAGGATAATCCCGGAACGGGTAAAACGGTTATGGCAAGAACCTTGGCGCAAAGCATTTCTGGTAATAATGACCAAAGCGTAAATTTTAAAAGGATACAATTTACCCCGGATCTTTTGCCTATGGACTTAATCGGCTCCCATATTTTTGATGATGTAAAAAAAGAATTCATCTTTAAAAAAGGCCCGCTGTTTTGTAATGTATTACTGGCTGATGAGATTAACAGGGCTTCACCAAAAGTGCAGTCAGCTTTACTGGAGTGCATGGCAGAAAATCAGATCACGATGGGCGAACTTACTTATAAGCTTGACAATCTATTTTTTACAATAGCTACACAAAACCCGGTGGAGATGGAAGGCACCTATCCCCTGCCTGCTGCACAACTTGACAGATTCTTTATTAAAATAATTTTTGGGTATGTAGATGAAGAAACAGAATTGGATATCTATAAAAATTATCTTGGCATACATAATAATTTAAATAACATTCAACAAGTGCTGGGTATTGATGAAATACTTTTTCTACAACAGCAAAGCGAAAATGTTTTTGTTCATAATGAAATTATTAAATCAGTAAGAAACATTGTTTGGGCCACAAGAAAAAACCAGGACATTATATTGGCAGCCAGTACCCGAAGCGGAATAACTTTTCTTAAATGTTTAAAAGCCTATGCTTTGGTAAATGGCAGAACGTATGTTATTGAAGATGATGTGAATGATCTAAGTCAACCCGTTTTAGATCATCGTCTTATTTATCGCAATAAAGAAGCGAAGGCCAAAACCCTTGATTTAATTGTAAATTCAGAAATGGAAAGGCTTTCGAAATTAAAAATAAATGCATAAATAATAACCTCTTGCTAAGGATCATACTATACTTTTTTTGTTTTATTGTGTCAACTGCACGCATTACAGCCACAGCACAGGATGCATCAAAACGTTATGAAATTGATGCCAAAAGGTTGGGTGTTGCTACATACGAAAAAGATGCTTTGCCCAGAAGCCGGGAATTTATAAGGTTGGATAGCACTTACTATGTAGGCCATTATTATGAAGGCATGTATAAATATGAGAGAGCCGCAGATTATTTAGGTTTTAAAAATTGCATAACACCTTTAAAAAAAGCTTTACTGCTTTATGAAAAAGACTTTAGTAAGGATTTTGGCAAACCGTATACCTATGATGTTAAACAAATGGATATCATCAGTATTTGTAACACTTTATATGATTGTTATTCAAATGTAGAACAGGCTGATTCGGCTATGTGGTTATTGGAGAAAGTGAAAAGCTGGAACTTTCCGAATGATTTTATGGAATATCATATAAAATCAGCATGGACAATTCATCGCAACAGGTACTATGTTAATAAATATTCTTTCTTAAAAAATTCGGTTCAGGAAAATGAAGAAGTTGCATTAGATCATTTATATAAGGCATTGGCACAAGGCAATACAACTGCAAATTTTTATCTCGCAATTATTTATAATTATTTGCAAAACATTGATTCTACAAAATACTATTATGATTACCTCATGCGAAACGGAGGAATGTCTTATACCAATTTTGCTCATTTCAAAAACACGCTAGGGGAATTTTCAGAAGCCATTGAAAATTTTGAGAAAGAAAAATTTGCATTTGACAAACGACTGATTGAGGCATATTATTTTTTACCTACGTTATACATTAACAGTGGCCGTGCCATTGATGGGATACGAACCGCTAACCAGATTATCACGCAAAATGGTTCTACACCCGGCTTTGGCTGGTATAATATTGCCCTGGCAAGAAGTTATTTATACAATGGCCAGTTAGACAGTTGTGAAAAAGCAATTTCTAAAGCAGCGCAATTTAAAGAACTTCATTTGGGTACAACCCTGGGCCAGGTACAATATGATTTTACTGTAAATGTGGTTAAGTCACTGTTGGTAAACCAAAAAATAGAACGTTTAAAGTTTTTTAATTCGGGTTGGTGGTATTCAATATCCGATCTGCTAACAATGAGTGCACTGGCCGGAGAAAGATTCTTGTTACAATTTGCAATTGTAAATGAATTTGCCAATAACCCCGAACGGCAAAATGTTATATACAGTTTGTTTAGCAGTGAAAACGTAATCGGTTTTGATGAAGTATGGAATGTTATTAAAGATATAAGCCCTGAATATTTTACCGGATTTTTTAAACAGCAAATGGAATTGGAAAAGCGAAAGAACATTCAGCGTTATATGCAATTCTTTTATGGGAATTTTTTGGTTAAAACCGGCGAAAAAGAAGAAGGGAAGAATGTATTAGAAAATATTTTGCGAAATATCCCTTTGGATACTGCTCATGAAAAACTATTCCAGGCCCGGGTAACAGAAACCCTCGCCAAACAATATGAAGATGATAAAGATAAAAGCATGTACAACACTTTAATCGCTTTCTATCTTAAAAAATATCCTCAACTGTTACCCTTTAGCGGATTAAAAATAAAAATGTCATTTAACATCCAGGGGATAAATGATGATATAACAAAGAGCGTTGTGAATGAATTGAAAGATTGCAATATTACCAGGGCTAAGAGCATTGAAGCGTCTCACGCCGTTGCAAATATAAATTTTGAAAAGAAAAAAAATAAATATGAACTAACCTATTCAGTCAAAACCAGAGATGGAAAACCAATCGTTGCACAAAGCCGTGTAATTTTTAAAGACCCAAGTGGTATGGGAAAAGAATTAGCCTTGCGTTTATTTGGTGTTAGCGGCCCGCTGGAATACGAAGTAATAAACAATTAAATCACTTTGGCCTTGTATACGTTGCACCTGCAGAATCTATGACAAATTTGCTTTTATTACCTGTATTCAAACCTGAAAATTTATGATCCTTAAATTGCAAGAAGACCAATGCGGCTCCAAGTACAAAAAGTGCTGCTGCCCAATAAG
>JBBJOK010000051.1:3833-5311 GCA_037721545.1 Chitinophagaceae bacterium | reverse complement strand
ATCTTTTCCTTCCATTCGTTGCAAAAACTTTCCAACAGTTTTTCTGCTTCATGTTGCTCAATGCCTTGCTTATGAGCAATATATTTTGCTAAACCGGGAGATGCTGTACGTGATTTATTATTAAATATAATTTCTTCTGAGGGTGGTAGTATTTGGTTGGTATCACTATTAAAGGTTGCGGGTATATTTTTAATTTGTAAAATACCTATGCCGGGCAAAATACATTCTTTGCTTTGCAGTAGATAAGATGTAATGAGCGTGAGCATAATTTCAGCCTGCAAAATACAGTATGCAGTCAATATCTGGATAAGCTATACCAGCAAGATTTAAAAATGTACAATAATGCCACCAATTACATTTAATCCGTAAACAGGATAATTATTGAAACGCTGGTATTTATTATCAAGGATATTATTAAAATCCAGCCAGGCACTAAATTTTTTGTTTATTTTAAATTCTCCTCCTGCACTTAAGTCTGTTCCTTTTAATTTGATTTCAGTATTATTATTTGAGATTGCAGGCGTTCCTGAAAATGCAAACAGATCAGCCTTTAGCAAAACCTGTTTAAATGCATTCCATCTAAATGAGCCTGTAAGTTGCAAAGGAATTAAATGCCAGGCATTGGCATTGTCTTTAAGCCCTGTGTAAGTATTTACATCAAGCCCGGCAGTAAGTGTAAATTTATCCTGGCTCACTACACTCATATCACCATGCAGGTGCAATGCATTCATTTTTCTTTCGTTAGTTATTAAAAAACTTTTGGGATCATTAGGATCATTTATAAAAAGTGGCATATTATTAAAGGTTATAAAAGCAGCCTTAGCATTAAAACTAAAATGCTTACCCACAGTTGCTTTAATTCCGCCATAATATTGAACTTCCTTTGTATTCAGCAAAAACGTAGGATCAGCCATGTATGGGTTTATTGTACTTAAAGAACGGAAACTGTTTTTTATAAACCTCCCTACCCAACCTGCCTGAACTATTAAAACTTGATTTTGCAATTGGGCTTCGCCATAAACATTAGGCAATACACTAAGCACTCCATTATCCCAACTCGGTGTTGCCCCTCCATGAAAAGTAAACATGTCAGAATAATAAATAAGCTCAGGAGCAACCTGAAATAAATTGTTAGTAATATTGGTATTTACAGAAGTTGCTTTATTGGTAAAGTTTGTAATATCAGCCCTTGCAGCAAGTTTTATTGAAACAGATTCTCCAAATTTTTTCTCCACAGGAGCATCTAATATAAGCGTGCTTTCATCAATTATATTTTCCCGGGAAAAAATATGAGCTTCAACATTCGGGTTATAATTGATATTAAGATCATTAACTGATATATTTTTTAAGCCTGCGGCTACCGTGAAATCCTGGTATTTTCTCCGAATATCCTCGTCAATAAAAGTTTGTAATTTATGATCGTACCCATATTGATAATACTGCCTTGCATTAATGCCTGCACTTCCATAGATCTCATT
>JBBJOK010000051.1:0-3733 GCA_037721545.1 Chitinophagaceae bacterium | reverse complement strand
GTTGCCTTGGCATTGAAATAATCTTTTTGCTGCATATAAATATCTCCCAGCAAAATATATGCTTTAGCCACCCAATAATCATATGAGCCGGTAGCTTTTATAACATCCATTGCTTCTTTTTCTGCGGCAGCAAGATTATTTAGTGTGTAATAACAATTTGCTATCTCATATCTTGCTTCTGCGCCCCAGGCTGATTTATTTATTGAAGCTACCGACCTAAAGGCTGTAATTGCCTGTTCACATTGATTGCCAACCTGCAGCGATTTTCCTAATACAAGGTTAGCAACAGATTTATCATCAGTACTCAGCCCTTTTTTTGTAAGCAATTCTTTTGCTGCGATAGTAGCCTGGGAATAATCTTTCGTTTGATAATAACTTCTTACCAAACCACGCAAAGCTTCCAATTGATTTTCCTGTGTTACAGCAATCTCCCGAAGTTTAGTAAAATAAGTTTTGGCTGCAGGATAATCCTGTAATTCAAAATAGGAGATTCTTGCAGCATTTAGCGCCGATAATTCAGCATACTTGCTGTTGCCTTTATTAATAACAGCCGCATAACCGGTTACCGCATTTTTAAAGTCTTTACCCTTTACATAACATTCGCTACGTAAATAATAAGCCTGCAATGCGAACGACCCATCAGGATAACGGCTGAGATAATTAGTAAATCCTGTAATTGCATTTGCACAATCGCCATTATTGTATTTTAAATCAGCAGCAGAATAGGTTAAGGAATCAGCTTCTGAAACACTTATAGATTTTCCTGAACGCTTTAAAAAATCTACATATTCATTCGGTTTGCCATCTTCTACATAAATATTTTTTACATTATCCAGCGCCTCGTCAGCCTCAGCAGATTGTGGGTACAAACTAATAAGTTTTTGATAATTAGAAAGTGCCTCCCCGTTATTGTTTAAGTTATAATGAGCCAACCCTAATTTTAAATAAGCTTGTGGTTTTAATCTGGGTGCATTATTTAACGATAATAAATTAGTAAGGTAAGGAATGGCGTCTCTATACTTTTCATCAGCCATATAAGTATTAGCAATTTCCATCGTTACATCCGGGGTGAGATCGCTTGAAGGGTATTGTCTTGAAAGGGTGTTTAGCAATCGTATTTTTTCAGCAGAGCTTCTGATCCCTGCTATCATTGCCTGTTGAAATAATGCATAATCACTTTGGGGCAAAGCATTATTTATTACATTATCATACATGGTTTTTGCTTTGCTGTAATCCTTGCTCATAAAATAGCTGTCCGCCGTTCTTACATAAGCATCCTGTTCCATCGACGATGACCTGGCAGAAACATTTGCTGCTACTTGTTGAAAATAATTTAATGACTGACTATAATTTTCTTTTTTAAGATAACTGTATCCCAATAAATATTTTGCTGAACCCGGGCTTGCTTCACCCTGAGAAAGGGCATCGCTTTGCAAATAAGCTGATGCATACCGGATAGCTTCATCATAGCGCCCTTGTCGATAAGCAATTTCACCCTTCCAGAAATTAGCATAAGGCAAAACATTACCGGCATTGGGATCCCGTAAAATTTTTGTAAGCAATTCATCGGCCTGGTTAATCTGTTGATCATTTATTAGTTCCGTTGCCTTACCATATAAAATTTTAGGATAAATCTTTTGCATAGCCGCCGTTGGCTTGTCAAACGATTCATACATTGACAGTGCATCATTAAAATTATTTGTATTCGCCAAAATGCGGATTAAAATTTCTTTAGCTTCAGTTGCATACGTAGAGGATGGATATAAGTCAGCAAAAGCTTTCATGCTTTTCAGCGCAATATCCTGGTAGCCCAGCTCATAAGATAATTTTGCATAATTAAATCTTGAGATCTCTTGTTGTTTTCGGTTACTGTTGTTGTTTGCGCTGTATTGAAAGGCATTTCTTGCATTCTCTTTTTGATTGGTTCTTATATACAGATCACCTAATAAATACATTGAATTTTGCCCCAGGGAATCTTTCTCATTGCTCAACTGCTTAAAACCTTCAATGGCTTTATCCACCTGGTTAGCTTCATAATAGCTGTAGCTTAGTTCATATAGTATTTCTTTTGAGACTTTATCGCTACTGTTTACATAAGCTTCCAGTAAAGGCAATGCTTTGGCAAAATTTCTTTTTTCAAAATATATCTGCCCTATTAATAAATTCAATTCTTTTTTATAAAAAGAATTACCCCGCTTTAAAATTTCTTCCCCATAACGCATAGCCTCATCTTTTTTTCCCTGGAAATAATATATTTCAGTAATGTAATATGGAACCAGCCCTGCATATTGCTCCTGGTTCTCTACCAGTTTAAACGCTTTCAACGCCTCAGCATAATTTCTATCCTTGTAATTAATAAACCCGTAATAATAATTAGCAGGATAATAATATTTATTATCAGGCAATTGATGAATTTCATTGAAGAGGGGTTTTGCTTCTTCGAATCTTTTCAAATTAAAATAGGAATATGCCAATTCAAATTTTGCGTCGGCAATTTCTTCATTGCTTAAGTTATCATACCCTGCTCTTTCATAATAGGTAACTGCATTTTCAAAATCATTTCTTATAAAATAAAACCTGGCAAGATGGTAGCTCATTATTTGCTGCCGGGGTTCGTTATTGGCAACCGCAATAAAACTTTTCGCCTGCACTTCCGCTACCTGGTGATCTAAGGCCAAACCACAAACAATATAATAATATTCAATATCCTGGTTTAAGTAAGTGTGGCTACTGGCTGTATTTTCAGGATACTTACGTTTAAGGTCTTTTAATAATGGATAGGCAAGTGCATACTGCTGATGTATAAAAAAATTCTTGGCTTCTTTAAAATCACGTTCCGGGTCTGTGACATTATAATTGGCCTGGGCAGAAGCTGTTATGTAAAAAAATTGCAGGATAAAAAGAAATAAAAGGCGATTCATTTAATTGGAGTTTTAAGAAAGTAGTCAAAGTTAATTTTAAATACAATCTGCACAAAAGTACAAAGCAATGCATTCTGGTTACTGATACTAATGATAAAATAAAACTTTAAATTGCACAAGCATTGTTAATACAATTATAAATGTAAAGTATGATGAACGTTTTTTCGACAAAATATAATGCAGATATATTCAGTATTGGTTTATTTATATTGCGTTTAGGAGCAGGTGTACTAATGATAAATCACGGGTACGATAAGTTTATAAAATTTGATGAAATGCATCCAAAGTTTATGTCTTTTATGGGATTGAATACTTCAATTACATTAGGGCTGGTAGTTTTTGCTGAATTGTTTTGTTCAATTTTGTTGGTACTGGGATTATTTACAAGGTTGATTTGTATCCCCTTAATTATATTATGCATTGTTATTGTTTTCCAGGTAACTAATGCTGATGTTTTTGGAAAGGCAGAATTAGGAGCCTTGTACCTCAGCATTTATCTTGCAGTACTTTTTACAGGGCCGGGTAAGTTCAGTATTGATCATCTGATGAGCAAAAATGCAGGCGGAAAACGTCTAAGGTGAAAAATCTGATACAATTACAAACTTAATATAGCCTTTACCAGAATTAATTCTTACAATTTTGTTTACATCCGAAACTCAGATCCGTATTCATTATGCCCTCACCGATCAAATGGGAGTTGTTTACTATGGCAACTATGCTCAATTTTATGAAATAGGCCGAACAGAAGCTATCCGTGCATTAGGCTTTACTTATAAAGAAATTGAAGCAATGGGAATTGTACTTGCCGTAAC
>JBBJOK010000343.1:0-3397 GCA_037721545.1 Chitinophagaceae bacterium | reverse complement strand
AGCTTTCTTTTACAGGGATTATCCAGCGGTTTAATAATTCATTTTTTGTTTGAACTGTATTATTAAAATACAAAGTGTCTGCATTGATGAATTCTTCTGCAATTGCATTATCCAATTGGCCCATCGGAAGTAATTGAATCATTTCTTTTATGACAAAGGCAAGGGTTTGCCTGTCAAATAAATTTACATTGTACTCCTGCTCAATATTTTTTATTAAGCGAACTGAACTATCTGTGCTGCACCCACTAACCCCTGTAGCAGTTTCATCAGCCATTAAAACTATAAATTGTCCGAAAAATAGATTTGCATATCCTTTTACTTTGGCGCCATGGCTAAGCCAGGTTTTAGTAAAGTCTTCAAGCAATTCTTCAATTTGTAAGGCTTCATTTAAAGTAAATAAACGATTGCATTGATAAATCCAAACTCTTGAGTTATCATTAAAATCTTCTGGGATCAAATCTTGGAATTGGAGATTCATAATGCAAAGGTACTATTGTCAAATTTGAAATAATTAGTTCAAGATTTCAGTATGAAATCTTTGTGGTAATTGGCTTTATTCTGTAACTTACTATTCTAAAACTTCACTTATGATTGAAATTACCTCTCCCTATCTCAAATTTCTTTCAACAAGCAGCTTAGCTAAAGGAATTTATTTGTATAAACTTACCCGCAGAACATTTAGCATTACAAAGAAATTAATAATCCAATAAAATCCTACTTATGATTCGCCTTGTTTTATTATTGAACCAATTTTTGCAGGTTTCATTTCTAACTATTATTACGGCTCTTATTTTAACATCTTGTAAAAAAGATATAGATATAATTTCATTTTCGAATTGTAATAATTCTCAAGGGTTAGATTCAGCAACAATTGCAATGAAACTTTCCAGCTCATGGTTGTGGTCGAAGCAATCCTGTGATGGGGTGGGCACTAGAAAAGCCGATAAAAATATAAAAATAATATTCAATTCAATCGGAACTTTTTCCATTTTGGAAAACTCAATTGCTATAGCACAAGGAACTTGGAAACTAAAAAACATCGGAGGCAATTTATATGAGCTTAATCTGAGCCAGC
Source organism: Chitinophagaceae bacterium (assembly GCA_037721545.1). Classification (GTDB taxonomy): domain Bacteria; phylum Bacteroidota; class Bacteroidia; order Chitinophagales; family Chitinophagaceae; genus Ginsengibacter. The sequence goes on along the minus strand of JBBJOK010000343.1, from coordinate 2,322 downwards.
CGAGCCAATATTTATATGGCCGAATTCTTTTTTGTGATAAGCAGGTTTTATTTAATGACAGTTATAGAGATGGGTGTGATAATTTATTTACTAAATCTAATTGATCTTTGTTTTATTAGATTAAAAGCTGATTAAACCATCTCCGTAGCAATCATCTCCGCAATATCAAGCACTTTTACATCTTCTTTTTCGTTTGCTTTTACGCCATCACTCAGCATTGTCATACAAAACGGACAATTGGAAGCGATAACACTTGCATTGGTTTCAAGCGCTTCCCGGGTTCTTTCAGTATTAATTCTAACCTCACCTTTTTCTTCTTCTTTAAACATTTGAGCGCCGCCGGCACCACAGCATAAACCATTACTTCTGCAGCGTTTCATTTCCACCAGCTCAACATCCAGTGCTTCTAAAACTTTGCGTGGTGCTTCATAAATGTTATTGGCTCTTCCTAAATAGCAACTATCATGATAAGTAATTTTTTTCCCTTTAAATGAACCGCCTTCCTTTATTTTTATTTTGCCTTCATCAATTAATTGTTGCAGGAAGGTTGCATGATGTATCACTTCATAAGTGCCACCGAGTTCAGGATATTCATTTTTAATAATATTAAAACAATGCGGACAGGCAGTTACAATTTTTTTAATTCCATAACCATTTAAAACCTGGATGTTTTGATATGCCATCATTTGGAACATAAACTCATTTCCTGCACGCCGGGCAGGGTCGCCGGTACACATTTCTTCTTTACCGAGAATGGCATATTTAATTTCAACTTTATTTAAAATAGTGACAAATGCTTTTGTAATCTTTTGCGCCCGTTGGTCAAAGCTGCCGGCACAGCCTACCCAAAACAAAACTTCAGGAGTTTCGTTATTAGCCATCATATCCGCCATAGTAGGTACCTGCATTATTTCTTTTTTATATTATTACCATATTGAAGCAAATATCGCTATTGCTGCTAGACCTAATAATAGAAACACGGAGCCAAGTACCAGCCCGATAATAGATTTTGTATCCCCCTTTGTTTTACTCAAACCAAGAATGCCTAACACTATTGCGGCTACTGCCAGTGGAAAACTTATAACTGCAATACTGGAAATAAAAGCCGTGAGGAATGCTGCACCTCCAAAAATTAATGATAACAGGCCTAAGTTCGACTTTTTGCCGTCAACCTTTTCATCCGGTAATTGTTTTTTTAATTTTGCTTTTAGTATCGAAAAAGATATTTTTTGTTTAAAGGTCATTCTCCTGCCGGTAATTTCCTGGTATTTCTTTGGGGTAAGAAGTAGAAATTCCTGTACCGTCATTCCTTTCATCTCAAAGGGAACATTATTGGTTGTAGTTGTGATCGCAGCGTTTTTTGGTGAATAGGAAAACGTTTGTAAAGCGATTAGTAAAAAGGAGGAGATAAGCAGTAGTTTTCTCATGGTAAAATTTTTTGGCTAAAGTACAGCAAACATTTATGTTATATCAATGGTATCACCAAAATATATTTTTTACTAAATGCTGAATTGAAAAATGCGTTCCCGAAATTTTTAAATTATTCTCCTTGTCTTTCAAAATCTTGTGATGAAATCTTCAGCAACAGTAAAAAGCATTAACTAATATTAATATCGAATCGAAAGTGTTGCCAGCAAAAGCAAAATACCAAATAACAATAATAAAACTGCGCCAAGTACCAATCCAATTATGGATTTAGTATCGCCTTTTGATTTACCAAGACCTAGTATACCTAAGACTACTGCTGCAACGGCAAGTGGTATGCTTACAATTCCAGCGATGGGAATTAATACAAATGCCGCACCTCCAAAAATTAAAGATAATAATCCTAAGTTCGACTTTTTACCTTCAACCTTTTCATCCGGTAATTGTTTTTTTAATTTTGCTTTTAATATCGAAAATGATATTTTTTGTTTAAAGGTCATTCTCCTGCCGGTAATTTCCTGGTATTTCTTTGGGGTAAGAAGTAGAAATTCCTGTACCGTCATTCCTTTCATCTCAAAGGGAACATTATTGGTTGTAGTTGTGATCGCAGCGTTTTTTGGTGAATAGGAAAACGTTTGTAAAGCGATTAGTAAAAAGGAGGAGATAAGCAGTAGTTTTCTCATGGTAAATGTTTTGGCTAAAATACAGCAAACATTTATGTTATATCAATGGTATATAATATATTTTTTAATTCACTATGAGCAGTTGATGAGGCTTAATTAAAATTTGTTATAGGAGGTTTTTATAAAATCTATTTTACAAGTAAGACCTCAATGGCTTCTAGGTTATTAAAAGTTATTTTTGCAGACTGAAAAACTGCAAGTGAAGAGATTAATA
>JBBJOK010000342.1:0-3399 GCA_037721545.1 Chitinophagaceae bacterium | reverse complement strand
TAATTTATTAGACCTATTTGGTGAAGACATTCATTTTCTTCGTGATCCTACCCGAGGGGGCGTTGCTACAGTTTTGAATGAGCTTGCCAAAGACAGTGGTTTCGGAATCGATCTTTCGCAAAAATTAATTCCTTTAAGTGAACAGGTAGAAGGCGCTTGTGAAATGTTAGGATTGGATCCGTTGTATGTTGCCAATGAAGGAATATTTATTATTGTTGTTAAAGAACAAATCGCAGAAGAAGTAATTAAAGTATTACAAGCATCTGAGGTTGGCAAAAATGCAACAATGATTGGTACGGTTAGTAAGGAGCATCCAAAGCAGGTAATTTTAACTAGCAGTATTGGCGGTAGACGAATGTTGAATATGCTCACAGGTGAACAGTTACCACGAATATGTTGAATGTTATTTTTAACTCATAATAAATATTAGCAGGTGTTATTTAACATGGTGAAACTTTCTTTGTTTGCCGCAGTTTTGTTTACAGCAAGTAGTTGTTTCAATGTTGATTCAATACCTCTTACGGTAGCAAAAGGTCCATCGGGGTTCCAGATCAAAGGTATTAGCGTGGTAGCACCGGTAAATGTGTTTAACAAAACGGCGCTGCAACCAATTGCTGATATCAATGCGAACAGTATTTCAATTATGCCTTATGCTTTTTGTTCCATTGAAAATCCTGAAGTGAAATATAATCAGCACGGTCAACATTGGGGTGAAAATAGTAATGGAGTAATTGGCAGTATTCGATTAGCACATCAAAATAAAATGTCAGTTATGTTGAAGCCGCATTTGTGGATAGGGCGTGGCAATTACACCGGGGAATTTACATTACCAACAGAAAATGAATGGCAGTTATGGGAAGGCAGCTATCGCAATTATATTCTACATTTTGCAACCATTGCTGATAGTCTAAAAGCTGAAATATTTTGTTTCGGAACTGAATTAGGCGCCGCAATTAAAGCACGACCAGCATTCTGGAGTTCCCTGATAGATACCTTACAACAAGTCTATCATGGCAAGCTAACCTATGCCGGTAATTGGGATGACTATAAGAGTTTTCCTTTTTGGGAGAAGCTTGATTACATTGGGGTAGATGCCTACTTTCCTTTAGATGCAGATGAAACACCAGAAATTAATGCTCTAAAAAAAGGCTGGAGAAAATATAGCGATGAACTTGAAAAAATAAGCATGGAACACAATCGCCCAATATTATTTACAGAATATGGATATCGAAATGTAGATCGTACTGGCGCCGAACCATGGAAAGAGAATGCTGGTTCGCAAAACGATAAAGGCCAGGCAAATGCTTTTGAAGCTCTTTATCAAAATTTTGTCGGCAAAAAATGGTTTATGGGAGGATATGTCTGGAAATGGTATACAGAGAATTCCTATCATCGAAAAAATATTGATTTTACTCCCCAGGGTAAACCCGCAGAACAGGTGATTAAAAATTGGTATAAGAACTAAGTATTATTAAATGCCTATTTATTAGGCTTTTTAAAAAGTATAACCCATTTATTATTATTATTATTAAATATTCTTATTATCTTCAAATAAAAATAAAAGATGAGAACTAAGATATTAACATTGGCTACGGCAGGCATGCTTGCCTTAAGTGGATTGATCTATGGTTTTACAACTACTAACACTACTACCTGCCCTATTGAAGGCACTCCTGAATGTCCGAAAAAAAGTTGTCCTCTGGTTGGAACTCCAGATTGCCCACTCGGATCAACAACAGCAGTAATGGATTGTTGCAAAAAGAAATAGGCGAATTATTTCTCCAACTTATCTATAGCTGATTGAATGATTTTTATTTCCTTCTGATCATTAAGTTTTAGCCATATTTCTAAAGCATTGCGGTAATTATAAATCGCTTTTTCTTTATTTCCCTTTGCCTCATAATAAGCAGCAAGCTGAATTGCGGTCCTTGCTTCTTCCGGCTTATTCGCAGTCGATTGCCATTGTTTAATCGACCTTTCATAAAGGGTTATTGCTTTTAAAGAATCTCCTAAGGCTAACATAGCATTGGCATAATCACGCAGTACAACTGCTTTTATGGAGGATCTTTCAGATTGTTCATTTTTTTTCAATGCCAGTTCAAAATAATCAATGGCTTTTTGCCGGTCAGATAAATGACCATATAAATTTCCTATGTTCATTAAAACAAAAGTTTCCTGGTCAAAATCATTAACCTTTCTCCATGATTCAAGAGAGCTTAGGTTATAATCAAGTGATGTTTTATAATCTTTTTGCAGGTCGTAAATGCGACCGATTATTAAATGAGTAAACCCTTCGGATCTAACATCACCAACCTGATTCCAAACAGGCAATAATGATTTAAAAGTGTTGATTGCTTCTTCATAATTCTTTTGCCTTATATAAACGAAACCCAGCGACCTCATTGTATTTGCATACTGTGCCATATCATTCATTGCTTTCCATTTTGCTGCCGCAGATTTATATTGATCAATACTTTGTAACCTTGTTTCAGTTTTACTTCTCACCTTATCAGCTTTTTGGGTAGATGATAAGGCAGCAATTAAATTTTTATCCTTTTCAGATGCTCTCTCTTGTCTGATCGTCTTTATAGCATACTCACCCGGGTCAGCAAATTTTTGTGCAGGAAATATTTCAATCGTATAATTTTTTGAGCCGCTACTTAAAAGATAAATATCTTCCGGTCCTAATTCCCCGGTAGGTGAATCAAACTGCTCTGCATATTGTTTATCTTCCGAAGATACCTTTGCGATCACATCAATGCCATTCTGAATAATTCTGATGTGAAGAAATTCTTCCGGGTTTAGGTGCACCGTATATAGATGGTTTTCTCCTGCTGTTAATTTTCTTTTTGTATCAATTTTTGCGTCTGAAGACTGTTTAGCGTTATGAACCGTTGTGCAACTAAAGCTGAAAATGATCAAGGCAAATAAAATGAACTTCATTGCCGAATTCCATGCATGGGCTGATAAAGAGATCTTAAACAATTTCATTGTATATTTTTAAAGATTTCAATTTATTATTATTCCGCAATTCCCAAAATGCGTAACCCGCTACAATCAAATAAGTTAATGCGACCAACCATAAATTTTCTCTTACAGGTACAGATCGATAAGCATAATAACTAAGCGTTGCAGCAGAAGACCAAATCAGTGCATATCTGTATTTTGTAAAAATAGAAATAGCAACGGATAAACAAATGTACCACGGATGTACTGTAGTTGAAAGAAGTAACCAGATAGATATTATAAATAATGCTTTATTAAAAATTGAGATTTCTGAGATCTCTTTCCCTTTGAAAGAGATCAATAAAATAATTAATGAAGAAAGCAATATGAGGAATGGTCCTGCCACTGCAATTATATTATACCCTTTTATAAGCGTACCAATATACCTTACAA
>JBBJOK010000341.1:0-3402 GCA_037721545.1 Chitinophagaceae bacterium | reverse complement strand
TATATAAACAGCCGTGAGAAAGAATTAAAAAAAGAATTTACAGATCCCATTACAAACCTATCAGTTTACCAGGGTAAAGTCTTAATGAAACTTATCAACCGGGAAACGGGAAATAATTGTTACAATATTTTAAAAGAATTTAAGGGTGGAGTAGCCGCACGTTTTTGGCAAACGGTTGCATTCTTTTTCGGAAGTAATTTAAAACAGCCCTACGATCCCAAAGGCGAAGATGTTGAAATTGAAATTATCGTTAAAGAAGTAAAACGTATGTACGGACACTCTATATAATACTTGTATAAATAGTTAATATACCTACCTATAATTGATTTACATTACCTTTGCGGCCAATTACTTATACGATTTACTTCTTTTGTAGTTGTTAGAAATGAAATTAGATATACTTGCCTTTGGTGTTCACCCTGATGATGTTGAATTAAGTTGTAGTGGAACATTGTTGGCTGAAAAAAGTAAAGAAAAAAAAGTTGGAATTATAGATTTAACCCAAGGAGAATTAGGAACCAGAGGCACAGCAAATACAAGGATGCAAGAGGCTCATGATGCAGCTACCATATTGGGGGTTGAAATAAGAGATAATCTGGAAATGGCTGATGGTTTTTTTGAGAATAATGAGGAGAATCAGAGAAAGGTTATCGCGGTTCTGCGAAAATATCAGCCCGATATAATTTTGTGTAATGCTCCGGCTGATCGTCACCCCGACCATGGAAGAGCGGCTGACCTGATTTATACTTCAGCTTTTTTATCCGGGTTGGCAAAAATTGAAACGAAAGAAAATAGTTCTTTGCAAAAGGCCTGGAGGCCAAAATATGTTTTTAATTACATACAGGACAGGTATTTTCATCCTGATTTTGTAATAGATGTCACCAATTTTTTCGAGAAGAAAATTGAGGCCATCAAGGCATATAAAACCCAGTTTTATAATCCGGATTCTAAAGAGCCAGATACCTATATTTCATCTCCCGAGTTTTTAGAAAGCATTATATATCGCTCAAAAATGTTTGGCAAATTAATTGGAGTGAAACATGGTGAAGGCTTTTTATCGAAAAAAATGTTAGGGATAAGTAACTTTGATGCATTTATACAAAATGATACATGATCAATTTATAGATTTTAAATAATATAATCAACACATAATATAATGGTAACACCAAAATTTTTACAAGGAAAAGGAACCTTTCATGCTGATATAAAGGCCAGGGTGAATCAATATTTTTCTGATAAACGCAAACACTCCACTGGTGATCTGTCATTATTATTAAAAGCGATTTTTTTCTGTGCCAGCTATGTTTTTTTGTATATACATCTTGTATTTTTTACCCCCGTATGGTGGCTGGCTATTCCAGAATGTCTTTTGATGTCTGCATTTACGGCTGCAATTGGTTTTAATGTAATGCATGATGGCAACCATGGTAGTTTCAGTAAGTATAATATTGTAAATAAGATAGCAGGATTCTCAGTAAATTTCTTAGGCGCAAGCGCTATCATGTGGCATATGAAGCACAACATCATTCACCACACCTACACAAATATTGCGGGCGTTGATGATGATATTGAAGCGGGGCCGTTACTTAGGTTTACCGAAGGAAAAAAGAAATTAAAAATTCATAAGTTTCAGCATTATTACTTTTGGTTCTTATATTGTTTACTTCACATCATGTGGATATTTTTTACAGATTTTAAAAAATATTTTACAAAGAAAATAGGAAATGTTCCTATAAGAAAAATGTCGACAAGAGAGCATTTTGCCTTTTGGGCAGCAAAAATTATTTATCTTATTATGGTAGTAGCGCTTCCTATTTATCTATTAGGTTTTTCTACCTGGATCATAGGTTTTTTACTGATAAGTATGGTAACAGGATTTCTTATAAGTATCGTATTTCAATTGGCTCATACTGTTGAACATACCGAATTTCCTTTACCTGCAGAGCCATCTGGTAAAATTGAGAATGAATGGGCCATACACCAGGTTGCTACTACTGCCAATTTTGCTACAGATAATAAACTAATAAGTTGGTTAGTTGGTGGATTAAACTTTCAAATTGAGCATCATTTATTTCCTAAAATATCACATATACATTACCCTGCTATCAGCAAGATAATAAAGCAGGCTTGTAAAGAGCACGACATTCAATACAATGAATTTGGAAAAATGAGTCAAGCCATCGCTTCTCATTATTTTTATTTGAGAAAATTAGGGCAACCGGCTTAAAGCACTTACACAATAATATATTTAATCAATTCATCTAACAGGGTTGCCTGCGATGGGTTGATTTTTTGTTTTGCCTCTTCTAAACAAAACCATTCAAATTTATCCACCTCAGGAAAACTTTGAATTTTACCTGACTTAGGTGGCCACTCAATATTTACTTTTAATTTGCATGAAAAAATTGATTGTTCGATATCACTTTTATTGGCCCATGCATAAACCAATTTACCTCCTTTTTGTTTTATTGGAGTAAGTTCAATAAAATCACCTGACAGCTTAATACCAGTCTCCTCATTAAATTCTCTTATAGCAGCATCAAGCGGTTGCTCTTCTTCGGTGAATTCTCCTTTTGGTATTGACCAAGAACCTAAATCTTTATTTTTCCAATAAGGGCCACCCGGGTGTACAAGGAATATTTCCAAACAATTGTTTCTATATCTATACAACAATATTCCCGCACTTTTCTTTATCATTTTAGCCAATTAAATTAACATTTATCCAAGCATAACTCGCTGCTCCTAAAGGTCTTGTTAAAACGATTTAAGCCCCCAACTTGCACAATAATTTTGCCGTATATAATTCTAAATATACTACCATGCATCTTAAACACAATCGAATTCTACCACTTATCATTCTTTTCCTGGGTTCATTAATTGCTTGTAAAAAAAATGTTGATGTACCTGCTCCGCCAACGGTTGTTACTCCTCCGTCTGCACCAGTTGTAGTGGTTTCTGATCCAAATAAGATAAAAGACTCGGTGTTACTTTATACCAAGGATTTGTATTTATGGCACAATCAGATACCTTCAACATTTGATGCCAGAAGCTTTTCTGACCCTGAAACAATTATGACTTCTATTCGCCAATATAGCATAGAGCCAGGTTTTTCTGCCCCTGTTGATCGCTGGAGTTTTGCAATGAAAAAAGCAAAATGGGATAATTTAAGTGGTGGACTGGGTTCTACATTTGCCGCAAGTTCTGAAGTAGTTGGTGATTTTGGTATAAGTGTTTTTTTCTTCGCTCAGGGAGACCTTAGGGTAAGATCTGTTGAGAGAGAATCCCCGGCTGGACGTGCAGGTATTCGCCGTAGCTGGAGAATAACTAAAATTAATGGCAATTCGAATATCGAAAGTTCAAATGCCTCTTTTATCGTTGATGCGGTTTATGAAAGTACTCAAA
>JBBJOK010000340.1:0-3405 GCA_037721545.1 Chitinophagaceae bacterium | reverse complement strand
TTGCAAGGCACATGTTTTTAAATATTATATAGGAGTTATGAAATATGAGTTAGTAAATAGGATATATGGGTTAGTAAAGGGAATTTGGGTGGGTTCATTTAAAACTTTGTTTTTAACTATTATTGATTTAGGTTCTGCCAATTTTATGGTCATAAAATTGGCAAATTTCATGTCTCATCTTTTATATTATTTCACATTTCCTATTTCATCTTTCATCTTTCTAATTTACTGACGTTTTGTTTCGTTGAAATAATTATGCTTTTAATAATCTTGATTAATTCAGTTGCATCCTTGTAAAGGCTGTTGTATTCCTCGTTTGATAAGTATTCTGTTTTATACAATAACTCTGCCCAATATAATACTTCAGCAGCTTCTTTTTGTGCTATTGCCATTTTATGAATAAAGTCATTTTTACTTTCTCCATTATGCGCTTCTCTAACATTTGCTCCTATAGAAGTTCCTGACCTAAGCATTTGTTTGCTTAAAACAAATTCCCTTTTTACTTCGCATAATATTTTATACTGATTAACAATTTTAATTGCAAACAGAAAGGACTTATCAACAATTACATTTTCTTTCACTTTGATTATTACTTATTTCAAGTTCAATTATATGCATAAATAATCTCTTTTCATTATTCATATTTCATACTTCATATTTCACATCTCATATTTCACATAGCATATTTCCTATTTCATATTTCATATTTAAAAAACTCATTACTTGCCCGAAAGATATATTCTCATCATTCGGCGGTAACTCCTTGTTGAAATACAAATGATTTTTTTCTCCTAATAATTCTACCAAAAGGTCTACTAATAATCCATTTTGAAATACACCCCCGCTAAAACAAACTTTCTTAATTCCAGATGTTTCTGCAACATCCCTAATAGCTAATACCAATCGCACATGAAACCATGCTGCTATTTCATCAACAGGTCTTTCAGACTTTAATAGACAGATAACTTCTTTAACCATCAATGGCAAATTCAAAAAGTTATAGTCTTTAGAATAGGTGAGCCATAGTTTCGGAACTTCTAATGTACCATCAAAAAATTGTAATGCTGCTTCTTCTAATAAAAGTGCAGCTTCGCCTTCATAACTTGATTTATCAATTAAACCAAGAAGCGAAGCAACAGCATCAAATACTCTTCCTACACTTGATGTTTTAAAACTATCACTCTTGATTAGCTTTTTATAATTAAACCATTCTTCTTTTGAAAACTTTGATTGAAGAAAATTTTCTGCTTCATCTATTTCATTGCAAAGTGAGAAGGCTGATAACCTTGGCTCCTTCGCCATTTTATCTCCCAGCAAATGGTTGAAATATTCAAAATGGGTTAAGCGTGTTACAGTATTCTTATCATAAACAAAAAATTCTCCACCCCAAATTTGTTTATCATCGCCATATCCTGTGCCATCCCATATAACTCCTAAAACAGGTTCTGTTTCATTAAATAAATTATGTTCTCCTAATACCGATGCAAAGTGCGCATGATGATGTTGAATTTTTATTACAGGAACATTATTTTGCTCGGCAATACTTTCACCTAAATGAGTAGTGTAATAGCCGGGATGTTTATCAGTTAAAACCACACCAGGTTTTGCATGAAATAAGGTCAAAAAATTATCAAGATTATATTTGTAATTATTTTGAGCATCATAGTTATCTGTACTTCCCAAATATTGGCTTACGTGAACATTTCTTGAAAGCTGTAGTGTAAAAGTACTCTTCATCATTGCCCCTAAAGCAAGTATTGTTTTATGGTGAGGCAGCGACCCTTCTGTTATATAACCCGGAGCTAATCCACGGGAACGTCGTAGGACTATCCGTTGATTAAACTTTGATGAAAACTTTATTACGCTATCATCCTGTGGTGAAATGATAGAACGATTATGCACCAAGATATAATCAGCAATAATGCCTAATGTGTTCAGCGCTTCCTCATTCTTATAAATAATAGGAGCATTACTTATATTGCCACTTGTGGCAACAATTGGCTTATTAAATTTAGTTAACAGTAATTGGAACATCGGATTATAAGGAAGCATTATCCCAATATGTGAAAGCCCCGGTGAAATTTCATCTGTAGCTATTAATGATGATGCCTGTTCTTTTAATTTAAGTAATATAATTGGAGCAGCAACACTTTCTAATTCCAACCTTTCCGTTTCATTTACATGAGCAATCTCTTCTGGCTGATGATACATTAGGGCAAATGGTTTTGATGGCCGATGCTTTCGTATCCGTAATTCTTTTATCACTGCTGCATTAGATGCATCACAGGTAAGCAAAAAGCCCCCGATGCTTTTAATTGCTACAATCTTTCCTTGCTTCCATAACTTACAAACCTGTTCAATTATTTTTTCCTGGTTTAGTTCTATACAATTTCGACTGTTATCATAAAGTTCCATCACAACAGCACAATCAGGACAAGAGTTGGTTTGTGAAAAGTGTCTGTGATTAGTTGGGTCGTTGTATTCTTCATTGCACTTACTGCACATTTTAAAAATGTCCATCGTTGTATTCTCACGGTCGTACGGCAGTTGTTTGATGATTGAATAACGTGGTCCACATTGTGTGCAGGTAGTGAAAGCATAATTATAACGTCGGTTGTTTTGGTCTGAAATTTCTTTGCGACATTCCTCACACATTGCAAAGTCGGGAGAGATGAGAAGTACAGGATTATCCTGATTGCTACTTGGTATAATTTGAAAATCTTCATAAGCAACTGAAGCAATTTCTTCCAGGCTATATGAAGTGATATGAGCTAATTGCGGAGCATTGATTACAACTTCATCATAAAATTTTTTTACATCAACTTCATCCGCATTAACTTCTATATGAACTCCATCAGTAGTATTATTCACCCAACCTTTTAATTGAAATTTTTGTGCAAGCTGGTAAACAAATGGACGAAAGCCAACACCCTGCACTTGTCCTTTAATGTGTATGTGCCATGTTTTAATTTGTTTCAAGACAATAGAGAGTTAACTGAAACGCAGGTTAGAATTTGTACTCAACAATTTCATTTCTTCATGGGCTTCATTAGTAAGATTAGGTACCATCATAGACCAAAGGTCGGCGATAAAATCGTCTTCATTTAAATGGTCAAGCCCGTTGATTTGACGTGCGTACATCCAGTTATCCATGGTCATCCAAAACAGCCATGCAAGTTGATTATACTGTCCTGCTTTTACCGGTGATTGAAATGTATTTGTATCCACATTGTAATTGAACATCCATTCAATTTGCTCTATCTGCCATGCAATATGTTGCTGGTGCTTTTCTTTAATTAACGGGTGGGCACGTAACACCTCCAATGTATCAAGGTAAAAGAACAGGTAGTGTTTCTGGCATTGAAATATATGCCGCAATTGCCGGTTTATATCTTCAAACAAATG
>JBBJOK010000339.1:0-3406 GCA_037721545.1 Chitinophagaceae bacterium | reverse complement strand
GGTAAATAATGAAGACAAGAATATTAATAGCAATCAATATATAATTTACAAAAGGCTTTCTTATTCTGTCAGAATTATCATCACTTATAGGAATCATTAAAAGATTTTTTTACAAGATAAGAAGATAGTTAATTGATGACTAGTAATAGCTGATTTTATTTTTGAAGTGGTATTGTACAGCAAACAGTTAAAGGCAGTAAATTGAAAAGCCTCTGAAAATTATCAGAGGCTTCTGAAGTCGGGGCGGCAAAAATAGACCGTACACCCACATGCAGTTGCATATCAATAAAATGCAAAAATTATTTTTTAGTTACTCACCGAGCAACTCACTGGAGAATAAAAATGGTACTGAAAGAGCTAATACAAATATAATAAAACTAAAATTATACTTTATATTTTTTTAAAACAAAGTGCCAGGATTTATTTCTAAAAATTCCTGCCATGGCAATCCACTTTTTCCAATCATTAAAATTTTTGATGGCTTGAATTGTTTTTTAAAAGCAGCCATGCCGGAAGTAGAACCTGATGCGTTTGTTTTTACTTCCAGCGCAATTACCTTTCCTTTTTTTTCAATTATAAAATCAACTTCATCATTTCTTTCACGCCAGTAATACAGCGAAAAATTTTCTGATAAAGAATAATTGATAAGATGAGCTCCGATTGCCGACTCTATTACCCTGCCCCATGCTGCAGGGTTTGAACTTGCTTCATTAAAAGTATCATTGTTCTGACTACTTAGTAAAGCTGTATTGTGTACCTGAAATTTTGGACTTGAGGATCTCACACGAATGGTGTTGTGAGAATATTTTTCTATTCCAGCCAATAATCCGGCAGTGTCCAATAGCTCAAGGTAATGTGAAAGTGTTGTGGTATTGCCTGCATCCTGTAATTGTCCCAGCATTTTTGTATAAGATAATATTTGCCCTGAATACAAACAGCCAAGTTCAAAAAGCCGTTTCATAAGTGCGGGTTTATCGACCCTGGTAAGCATAAGAATATCTTTCGATATGCTTGTTTCAATTAGAGAGTGTTGTATATAATTTTTCCACCTTTCTTCTTCAATGATCATATCACCCGATGCAGGGTAACCGCCAAACCATGCAAATTGATTGGCGTTCCATCCAAATGCTTCTTTCATTTCTATAAATGACCAATGGCTTACGTACATACTTTCAAATCTGCCGGCAAGTGATTCTGTTAATCCCTGTTGCAAGAGCAATCTTGAAGATCCCAATAAAATTACCTTTAACTGTTTTTTATTCTGTGTATCCGTATCCCATAATAACTTAACTGTTTCGCTCCAGTTCTCTATTTTTTGGATTTCATCAATTATCAATAAAAATTCGCTGGCTTCCGATTGTTCCATTTTTAATCTTGCGGTTTCCCATTGTTGTTCCAGCCATGTATTTCCAAAAGTGGCTATACCATCCGCTGATACAAAATGAAATGGAATGAAAGCTTTTTCAAGAAGCTGGCTCACCAGCGTGGTTTTTCCAACCTGTCGGGGTCCCATCAGAACCTGGATAAATTTTCTCCGTTCTTTGATTCTTTTTGCAAGCAGATCTAAATAGTCACGTTCAAACATTTTAGTTACAAATTACTCAATATATCGAGTAAAATTACTCAAAATTATGAGTATACCAATAAGCGGCTATTTATTAGCCTCTATTGAGCTAAAAAATAAAAGTATGTTGCAATCAATTTATGTCCAGGCAGACAATAAAAGAAATAAGAACTCCATTCACCTTGCCATAACCTCTTTTCCTAAATCCTCATTTGGTGAATGGAGTAATTTGTACAAATATCACAAGCATTCACTCTTTGAATTCACACCTTAGTCAATAGTCGGTAAGATTTATTTTATTAATTTATCAGGATAATATTTTCTTACGAAATGCTTCCTGATCCTTAATTCTTACAATATTATATCCTGTTCTATTTTTTTGTATCATTGAAGGCTAAAGAAAGCATTCTTAATCAAAGCCTAGTAAAACCGGATATTAGTTTAGATCGATGAAATTTTTTATTAAACCATTTAAGTAAACCAAAAAAGAAGTAATAATTTGTGTCGTGCCATATGGAAATTCATATATTTTTCAATCTTACATTCCCTGGCAATTTCTTTTGAATAATAATTTATTTTTTGATTGGTAAATAAAGGAACCAAGGCATTCTTATTGGCAACTATGGGGTCATCTTTATATTTTTCAATAATCTTCATTGCCTGTGGTAAAAGAGGTACATTAACAGGAACGTCTGTTTTTTGCCGGGAGGTTTTTATCCAATATTCCCCATCCATACCGATACATAGATTAGATGCAGTAAGATTAACCAGGTCAATGTAGGCTAGTCCGGTATAACCGCTAAAGATGAACACATCCTTTGCACGGTTTAATCTATCATTTGAAAAAGAAAAATTCTCCAATTCAGTCAACTCTTTTGTCGTTAGAAATTCCCTTTCAGTTCTTTGAAAGCGAAGCTGGAATCTTTCAAAGGGGTGTTTAGGCATCCATTCCATCATTGCACCTAACCTGGCAATTTTTTTAAGCCTTTCGATATGCTTCATTATCCCATTATGTCCAAGAGGGTTTGATTCGTTTAGGGGCTTGGTACTTCTAAGGAAAAATTCAAATTCTGTGATGAACTGGTAGTTCAGATCACTCAGATAAATATCATTTGTCTTGTATCGCTTTTTTAAAAAGAGGAGGACATATTTTTTTGTTGTAAAATAATTTTTTAAAGTGCCCTGGGCAAGTACGCTTTTCATGTTTACATTATGATAATCTATTAAAGAGCATAATGTATTTTCTGATTTTTCTTCACCAAGAAATAAATTTTTAATTGCTTCCGCAGTAATCAGTTTGCTTTGCATCTGAAGCTGCTGATAACATTCTCTCAATTTATAACGTGTTTCTTCAATAAACTTATTGATTTGCTTTGCCTCTACGGAGGTACTCCTCAAGCACTCTCCGGGATAGTGCCATGTAAGGGGATCAATCGTCCGTTTTAAAGAAACTTCAAGGCGTTTCCCATTAACTGTAATGCGGGCATAAATAAGCGCCTTTAATGGATCATTTTTCTTTGTTCTGATAATAAATTGAACACCGAATGTGTTGGTAGTTTTCATAACTCACTATTTTAATTAAAAAATTCCTGCTCCTCAGTACTACCAGTATGCCTATAATCCCTGCTGGTACTGTAAAAGTACCAAACGAATGTATTCAAAAGTTACTCACCGAATAACTCACCAGATATTTGATTTTCTTTGTATTATTTTGATATGAAATGTGCAAAAAAAAACAGTAAAACCTTGATTTTACTGCTTTTTAGAGGATTTTGACTCCTCACACTGTCGGGGCGGCAAGATTCGAACTTGCGACCTCCACATCCCAAATGTGGCGCGATA
>JBBJOK010000338.1:1350-3416 GCA_037721545.1 Chitinophagaceae bacterium | reverse complement strand
TGGTTAATTCTCCTGCTTACTTAAAATTTCTTTCTTCATTTTATTCCAAAGGCCATCAAAAGTTTCATGATTTTCATCACGCCATCTTTTTGAGAAGGCTTTTATCTTTTCTCCTTTATCTTCTTTAGTCAATTTAAAAAAAGCAGTAATGGCTTCCTCATCATTTGCTTTTGCCATAGCATTATACATTTCTTTTAATTCATGCTCTTTTTTCATATTGGAATAAGCTATTTCTTTCTCCATTTCCTCTCTCAGCCTAACTTTTTCATCATAGCTGCCCGATGGCAATAATGTTTTTGCAATTACGGGCATTAGTTCAATTAGCATTAAAATTATCACCAGCAAATAATACCTGAACTGTAAGGCAGGATTATTTTTGATCAGGTTATTCAGTGCATCTATCCTGGTTAAAAACCCATCATTAAAATAATCCGCGAATTGCTGCTCATCCCTTTTGATATTTTCCTCAATAATTTGTTGTTCTTTTTCAATAGTGTTTAATTTAGGTTGTGTTGCTCCAAGTATGGTTTGATAGTCAGCATCTAGTTTTTCATATTCTTTTTTCTTTGCCAGTGCAATGTTTTTTATACCGATCTGCCCAGTGCCACCACTTCCATCCGATTCAGCAATGTAATTGTCCCTTGCAATGGAAACATCTCTATATTTTACATTCAACTCATTTTGTAAAACCGATTTTTGCTCTGCTAATTCTGTTTTACGTGTTTTATAAACGGCATTGAGTTCATCTCTTTTTAAAATTTTCTTTTTTTCATTATCTAAAGAGGTTTGCAATTTTATTTCTTTATTAAACATATACAATATAGCAGGCTGTGCCATAAAAACACCAATGGTTAAAGCCAGTAATCCTCTGAATAAAAGAGGTGTAAATTTTGTCTTATTAAATTTGGTAATCCCTTTTATTAAAGCCCTGTCAATAGTAAGAATAATAAATCCCATGAATACGCCCAGGCCGGCATATAAAAAAGGGTTATCAATTATAGTTGAGAAGAAATACGTCCAGGCAAGGGTTGCGAAGATCCAGGTAGTAAGTACCGTCATTCCCACAATTTTATATCGATTACGATCTACTACGCTATCCACCAAAAGCTCTTTTTCTGAAGTTGAAAGCCACCAGAGAAATTCAGTGAATTGAGAAGGTGCATAATTTTCTCGTTGAGCCATAGAAACATTTGTTTCAGTCATTGTAATTAATTTAAAGTTTGAAAAGGCCTGGTAAAAAATTATTGTACAGCTATCTCAATAGCGAAGTTGAAGAGATCTCGCCAACATGCGAGGTTGATAAGAAAGCGGACTTATCTCTGCAAACTTATTTTATTAAAGAATACATATTATCGACAGGGGCTATCACAACAGAACATTAACAGTTTAATTGTCATACAAATTAAACTCTAAACCTCTCAAAGCTGTCTATTACCTATCTTTGCTCACCTAAAATTTAAGAGCATCTAACTAAACGAAAACATCATGAAAAATTTATTATTCTCAATTTTATTATTAACCGGTATTTCGGCTTTCGCTCAACCCAGGGGTATGGGGAAAAACGATGCAGACGCCAAGAAAGTATTAGATGCGGTAAGTGCTAAATTTAAGAGCTTTAAAACCGTTACTGCTAAATTTAACCTTAAAATAGAAAATGCGGCGGGTAAGGTTCAGGGTTCAAAATCAGGAGTTGTAAACTTAAAAGGAACTAAATATAAAATAGGTATTACGGGCCAGGAGATTTTTAGTGATGGCAATACCACATGGACTTATGATAAATCAGCTAATGAAGTTCAAATAAATAAGGTAGAAAAATCTGCGACTACTATTACTCCGCAAAAGATGTTCACTAATTTTTATGATAAAGATTTTTTGTATAAAACAAATGCTGATGTAAAAATTGGTGGTAAAATGATGCAGGAAATTGAGTTAACGCCGATTGATAAAAGCAAAACGTTCTTTAAAGTTCTGGTAGCGGTTGATAAAACCACAAAAACCATAAGACAAACAAAAGTTTTTGAAAAGAATGGTAATCGTTATACATACAGTATTGTTAGTATGACAAC
>JBBJOK010000338.1:0-1250 GCA_037721545.1 Chitinophagaceae bacterium | reverse complement strand
GCAGGGCAAATTATGCCTCCGGCAAGTGTTACCGTTTCCATGTTTCGGATATGAATGAGGTTATATGGAGTATCTCTTATTACACACATTAATTTTCTTCTTTCCTTTAGAATAACATCTGCTGCTCTTGTAATAAGATCGTTTGAAATACCTGATGCAATTCTGCCTAATGTACCCATACTGCAGGGAGCAATTATCATTATATCATAATTTCCTGATCCTGATGCAAAGGGTGCTAAAAAATCCTGTTGAGAATAAAATTTTGCATTATAATTATTGAAAGCCTCATTATCCAGTTCTGTCTTCCAAACGAGTTTCGCATTTTCAGTCATTACAACACTTAATTCACTCCACTGATCTTTAATGGTAAGTAATTTGTCCAGCAATAATTTTGCATAAACAGAACCACTTGCTCCGGTGATGGCTAAAACAATTTTATGCATCTTTTAAGTTTAAAAATTTAAGGTTAACCAAATAAAAATTTAATTTGAATAGCTCAATAAATTATGAGTTCAGGCGTTTAATATTTACAAGATATGCAAAAACTAAAACCGGCCTTATTCTTTTGTTTGATAATTCTTTGTTCTGCCACGTTCAAAACAGATAATTATGAAACAATTCAATGGGTTAAGATGGAAGAATTATCCCTTAAGATCAAGGGGGAGAAAAAGCCCGTACTGATTGATTTGTATACTGACTGGTGCCATTGGTGCAAAGTGATGGATAAAAAAACGTATAGCAACCGCAAGGTTATCGACTATATGAATGAACACTTTTATTCCGCAAAAGTTAATGCCGAAACTAAGGAAACAATTAACTGGAAAGACAAAACGTACAAATACAATAGTAATTACCGAGTAAATGATTTTGCATTATTTCTCACACGAGGGCAGCTTTCTTTTCCTACAACGATAATTATTACTGATGAAAATTCCCCACCGATAGCCATCGCCGGTTTTTTGCAGCCTAAAGAGATGGAAAAGATATTAAAGTATTTTGGTGAGGGTGCCTATAAAACAAAAAACTTTCCTGAGTTTGAAAAAACTTTTAGATCCACCTGGTAAGTATCAAAAGTTTAAGAGTACCTGCCGGCAACTCCAATCCTTACCAATTGTTAATTAATTATAAAATGAATTTATTCTGCAACTAATAAGAGGAGTGTGCCGTCTTTATATTAGTTTCTTAGTGTTAAGATAAATGGTTAAGATTTTTGATTAGTTCCCGGGCTTCTTTTTAGTTGCCCGGTTTTT
>JBBJOK010000337.1:2293-3430 GCA_037721545.1 Chitinophagaceae bacterium | reverse complement strand
AAACAATCAAAACCCTCTCTAACAACTAGTCCACTTTCTTTTGACGACATACACTACGCATAATGTTTTTGGCATCCAAACCGGAGTAGCTATTCTTTTTTTGGTAAAAAGTACACACAAACAGTTAAAGCCAGACCCATGCAAGATTAGCTATATAGCTCTAGATGATAATTGGCGAAAGGAAGAGAAGTGGCAATGGTTTAGTGAAAATAATATTGAAAAAATGGCCTTTGATAATATTACCCCAGACAAAAAGGGTAATTGGATAGGAGAGTCTGATACCTCTTGGGATACTTTTGTTGGTGTATGCGATAAGGAATCCAAATTGGGAAGGAAAGATAGTGGATCGATATTTCAATTATATACCCAAGGACTAAAAACAAACCGAAATGATTGGGTGTATGATTTTAATCAAGAAATATTGTCCGTGAAGGTGAAGCGTTTTGAAACAGTCTATAATAACGAAATTGAAAGATGGAATCAAAGTGATAAGAATGAAAAAACTAATGATTTCGTTAACCGTGAAATCAAATGGACAGCAGAACTCGAAACTCACATGATTAGAAATAATAAGCTATCATTTGATATTTCAAAAATTACCTTGGTACAGTATAGGCCCTTCGTAAAACTTCACTCGTACGTTGACCGAATTATTACCCATAGGCTTTACAACAATGTTCATATTTATGGATTAAGGAATAAACATAGAAATAAATCAATATTCTTTTCAGGCATTGGCTCTACGAAGCCTTTTCAGGCTTTGGCCACCAACCGATTAACAAATTATGATTTTATTGAGAAGCCGCAAGGCATACCCCTGTATAGATATACTGAACAGGGACAAGTAATTGACAACATTACCGACTGGGCCTTACAAAGCTTCCATAATAAATACGGTTGTTCATTATCCAAAGAAGACGTTTTTCACTATGTCTATGCCGTACTGCATAAACCCTACATACCGTAAAAAATATGAGCTTAATTTAAAAAGGGAGTTTCCACGCATTCCTCTGTATGACAACTTTAAGCAGTGGGCATCATGGGGTAAACGATTAATTGAGCTGCACATTGACTATGAAAGCGCACCTTTGTACAAGTTAGATAGACTTGACACTATATATGAAGCTAAAAGTGCAG
>JBBJOK010000337.1:0-2283 GCA_037721545.1 Chitinophagaceae bacterium | reverse complement strand
TTTTGAAAAAGCCAAATTAAAAGCAATCAAAGAGAAAGGGTCAATAGTAATAGATGGTTATACAGAGCTAATAGGTATTCCAAAAGATGCCTGGGATTATGAACTTGGTAATAGAAGTGCACTAGAATGGGTGTTAGACCAATACAAAGAGAAAAAGCCTTCGGACCCTACCATTGCTGAGAAGTTCAATACTTATAAATTCTCTGATCATAAAGAAGAGGTAATTACATTATTACAAAAGGTGTGTACCGTAAGTGTAGAGACTATTAGCATTATTAAAGAAATGGAAGGCATGAACTCTTTCAAACAGGTATAAATTTGCTAAAGCGCTTAATATTTCTAGGTATAATTTAAAGGTTTTAAAAGAATAGTTTCTGAAAAAGCTAAAATGATAAGCAAGAAGAAAAGTAAGCAGAAGAATATAGCTAATTCAATAATCGGCGTTAACAAAAAAGAAAATCAAGATAATTTTCTAATCATAGAAGAGGATCAAGATTGCATATATGCCATCTTCGATGGTGTCGGTAGTGCAAAAAATAGTAAACTTTCGACTGATATTGCTGTTGAGTTTATCAAGCAGAATTATCAAACTTATAAAAAAGAAGAATGTTTTTTATCGTTGTTAATGTATGAATGTAATAACGCTATTTTATCACTGAAAATTCTGGAACCGTTTACTACTTTTTGCATTGCACAAGTACCAAATGATGCGAAGAGACAAATCATCTTTTCATCTTTGGGAGACAGTAGAATATATTTTATCACCAAGCAATACATAGACCAGATAACTAAAGATGATAAATCAGCCTTTGGTCGTAATAATATTACAAAATGCTTAGGTATGAATTTGTATAAAAACGACTTTACTCAACACAATTTGAACCGGGAGGGTTCATCTATTTTGTTATGCACAGATGGCTTTTATGATATTTTAGAAAAAAATAGGCTAAAGTTTTTTGAAACCTTTCAAAAGCCTAATGATAAGTCTATATTCAACGAACTGAACCATTTTATAGAAGAAAATAATTTTGATGATGCTTCATATATCTTTATAAGGTAATGTTTCTAACAGAAAAAGATTTAGTAGCCAGTCTAAAAAAAAATGTTGGCCAAATTTGCGAATGGGGCCCTGAGCACTCTTATACAGCTATTTTGGAGGAAGTAAACTTAGGGTATGGAATTGCTGATTTAGTGATTTCCAAAATAACTGATAATAATCTACACCATCAACGATTGACTTATTTCGACATAACTATATACAAGATTGTTGAGGTTGAAACTGATGTAACCTTTGAAAAAATCAAATTAATTACAAAAGCAAGTAAATCAAGTATTTTAAAATCAATAAAGAAATTGATGATGGAGAGTTTTGTTAATGAAAGTGATACCTTTTTCAAGGTTACTAATCAATATAAAATGCTCTCTGAAGAAACAATTGCAATTGAGGCGAAGCTTAAAAATTGGAAAAGGGCTTTGGAGCAAGCGTTTAGATATAAATGGTTTTCAGATCAATCTTATGTCGTATTAGATAGTAAAAGTATAAAGCCAGCGATCAAAAATTTGAATGAATTTAAAAAATTTGAAGTTGGTTTAGCAGAAATAAATATTTTGGGGCACGTTAATATTCTCTATAAAGCGCCATCTATGAAGCCTATAGATGAGAGGATGTTAATGCTCCTCAATGAGCACATTAAAGATTACTTAGTAAGCAAATAAGATTTCCAGTTGTCCAAATGATAGTTTTTGCTTTCAAAGGTCAAGAATATCTTTTTACTTGCTAAAAGTGCATATGCCTCTGAAGCCTTATCAATTAAACTTACAACATAATTTTTTCTCTCTGTAAAATCAGAAATGCCAGCAATTTGTTTCAAAGTTCTATCTATAGACAACAAATAGTTTTTATAAATTTCAGGCTTTTGGCTACTCCAAGGATAGTTTGGCTGAAGGAGGTCATCAGAAAAAATATTTTTTTCATTTTTTATTATATCAATTCCATTTTGGCTCCTAACTAGGTCAATTAGCTGTGCTTTAATCATATTTAAGATTTTTTCAGAATAATACCATCCCTTAGACGGTCCACCATCTTCTGTAACTGTAAATCTTTTTATTGTAAAATTTCTTAAGTTTTCAAAAGATGCTATCGTTATATAATCTATATCAGTACTAGCTAGAAATACTAAAGCATCCCAATTAGCGTAAGCATATATTGTCAGGAACTTCTGCTTTTTTAAAACTTCAAATATTCTTGATAGGTTTTTTAAATATTTAAAATCAACACTGATC
>JBBJOK010000336.1:0-3436 GCA_037721545.1 Chitinophagaceae bacterium | reverse complement strand
GGTTTTCTTGGTCCTAATGGTGCAGGAAAATCTACCACCATGAAAATAATTACCGGCTACCTGGAAGCTGATAATGGAAATGCATTTGTAAGCGGCTTAAATGTGCAGAGTGATAAAATGGAAACAAAAAAGAAAATCGGTTATCTCCCCGAAGGCAATCCATTGTATTATGAAATGTTTGTAAGAGAATACCTGGAATTTATTGCCAATGTTCATCAAATAAAAAATATTAAGAACAGGATTGAAGAGGTTATCACACTTACTGGATTAACTGTTGAAAGTAAAAAGAAGATTGGCCAGTTAAGTAAAGGTTATAAACAAAGAGTTGGTTTATCTGCAGCCCTTATTCATGATCCCGAAGTTTTGATCCTTGATGAACCCACCAGCGGTTTAGACCCAAACCAGATAGTAGAGATAAGGGATGTGATAAAAAATTTAGGCAAAAATAAAACAGTGCTTTTTTCTTCCCATATTCTACAGGAAGTTGAAGCCATTTGCGACAGGGTTATTATAATCAACAAAGGAAATATTGTAGCTGATGACCAGTTAAGCAATCTGCAAAAAGCGAATAAAAATTCTCATGCAGTATTAGTTCAGTTTAAAGAAAACATTGAGAAAAATATTTTAGAGAATTTAAGAGAAGTAAACACAGTGCAACAACTGCCAACCGGCAAGCCGATAGCTATCGGCTGGAAATTAGGAACTGAAAATCCTGAATCGGTTAGAAAACAACTGCTCGAATTGAGTTTGCAACACAACCTGAATATTGTTTCTTTGCAAAGTGAAAATTCCAGTTTAGAGGAAGTCTTTAGAAATCTTACTAATTAAAAATTAAAATATAAATGAGCTACATCGCAAACATTCATGCAAGACAAATTTTAGACAGTCGTGGAAATCCTACAGTTGAAGTAGATGTATTAACAGAAAATGAACATTTAGGCAGAGCCGCAGTTCCATCGGGTGCAAGCACAGGTGTGCACGAAGCAGTAGAACTTAGGGATAACAACAAAAAACTATACGGTGGTAAAGGAGTACTAAATGCCGTAAAAAATGTGAACGAATTATTATCACAAAAGCTGGAGGGCTGGGATGTTGCAGACCAAACGGGCATCGATAACATGATGATAGAATTGGATGGCAGCGAAAATAAAAGTGAGCTTGGTGCAAACGCAATGCTGGCGGTTAGCATGGCTGTTGCTAAAGCTGCGGCGCTGGAAGCAAACCTTCCATTATACCGCTACATTGGTGGAACAAATGCAAAAGTGTTGCCGATGCCGATGATGAATATTTTAAATGGCGGTGCTCATGCCGATAATAAAATTGACTTTCAGGAATTTATGGTAATGCCGGTTGGTGCCACTTCATTTAGTGAAGGATTACAATGGGGCGTAGAGATTTTTCATGCTTTAAAATCAGTCCTAAAAAAGAACGGGCACAGTACTAATGTTGGTGATGAGGGTGGTTTTGCACCTAACATTCAAAGCAATCAGGAAGCAATTGAAACGGTGTTAACAGCAATTGAATCAGCAGGCTATAAAACAGGTTCACAAATTGTAATTGCCATGGACCCTGCAGTAAGTGAAATGTTTGACAGCGAATCAAAAATGTATCATTTTCATAAAAGTGATGGTTCTAAATTAAGTATAGAAAAGATGGTTGACTTTTGGGAAAGCTGGGTTAATCAGTATCCGATAATTTCTATTGAAGATGGAATGGCAGAAGATGATTGGGATGGATGGAAAATGCTTACGGAAAGAGTGGGTAAAAAAATTCAGCTGGTGGGTGATGATCTTTTCGTAACTAATGTTAATCGTTTGCAACAGGGCATTGATAAAGGAATTGCAAATGCTTTACTCGTAAAAGTAAATCAAATAGGGACGCTAACTGAAACAATAGATGCAGTTTCGCTTGCACAAATGAATGGCTACAATACAATCATGAGCCACCGCAGTGGAGAAACTGAAGACACTTCAATTGCTGACCTGGCTGTTGCTTTAAATTGCGGACAAATTAAAACAGGTTCGGCAAGCCGTACAGATAGAATAGCCAAATACAATCAATTAATAAGAATAGAAGAAATATTAGGTGAAAGTGGTGTTTATCCAACAGGAAAAATTAAATTTGGCAAATAAATCATTAATTAGTCTGAAAAATTTAAATAATATTTCACGATGGCTGCGTAATAAATACCTGATCACAGGTGTAGGTTTTATTGTATGGATGTTTTTTATTGACAGAAATGACCTGCTCACTCAATGGAAAAGAATTAAGGAATTTAGATCGCTTCAGCAAAGTGAAATAAACCTGAACAAGCAAATAACTGAGACAAAGCAGGAACTTGAACTTTTAAAAACAAGCTCTTTTACGCTGGAAAAATATGCACGGGAAAAATATATGATGAAAAAGGATAATGAAGATCTTTATATTGTGAGTAAATAATTTCTTTCATTATCAACCTCATGCAATATTTTACTAGTAATATCGTTTATTGTTTGGATCAACTATAATTTATCAAAAGTAACCAACCATTTTTATGGACAATTTTACCCCCGAAGATCTGGTAGAGTACCAGTATAATGAAACCTCAACTGAAAAATCTTCAGCAATTAAGTTAGCCCTCCAAAGTGATGCTTCCTTAAAAGAAATGTGTGAGATAATTGTTTCAGCTCAAAAAAAGCTTGAGGCGTTTCAACTTTCTCCCAGCGATGAAATAGTAAATAATATTTTACTCCATGGAAAAAAAACAAAAGCAGAATTGCATACTGATCGCTAAAACAAAAACCTAAATTTACTTACATTCGTCCTGCCACTTTAAGCGGGACGTTTTTATTTATGACTAAAAGAGAACGCTATAAATTTTCTATTAATTATTTTCTCACTCATGCTCCCAATGCTGAAACCGAGCTTATATATGATGGTGCTTACCAATTGCTGGTAGCGGTAATATTATCAGCCCAATGCACAGATAAAAGAATTAATCTTACTACCCCCGCCATTTTCGAAAAATATCCTGATGTGTATGCCTTAAGCAAGGCTGACCATGAAGAAGTATTTCAATTGATAAAAAGTATCTCTTACCCAAACAATAAAACAAAACATCTTGTTGGTATGGGTAAAATGGTTGTTGAAAAGTTTAACGGGCAAATACCAATGACCGTAGATGAACTAACTCAATTACCTGGCGTTGGAAGAAAGACCGCAAATGTGATTACGTCTGTAATTGATGAACAACCCAACATAGCTGTTGATACACATGTATTTCGTGTTTCTGCAAGAATCGGATTGACAACTGGCGCCAAAAATCCTTTGCAAACCGAAAAACAATTAGTAAAAAATACGCCAGAAGAATATTTAGGAAGAATGCACCATTGGCTGATATTGCATGGGCGATACATCTGTGTTGCACGCAGGCCTAAGTGTGAAATATGCGGTTTGA
>JBBJOK010000050.1:0-13604 GCA_037721545.1 Chitinophagaceae bacterium | reverse complement strand
AGAAAAAAATCACTATTTCTATACACACAAAAAGAAATGTGACAATATGCATTTGTGTTCCTAGTAATAGCATATTGAATCGGGTTTACTTACTCTTTTTTCATAAAAAATAATCTATAACCAAAATCAAGTTCATTATATATTTTGAATCCAAACTTTTCATACCAGGGTATGTTTTTTAATGTGGAAGTCTCCAAACAAATGGTCCGTTGTTTTGCAAGCCCTTCTTTAATTACATCATTCATCAGAGCACTTCCAATTCCTCTATGTTGTTGCTCAGGATCAACCCCTATAAACCAGAGATAGTATAATAATTCTTTGGGTTGAAGTTTTTTTATTTTCGATTCTCTATCCATTGCTTTTTTAACATTGGAAAACCCCATGGATGAAATGATCAGATTGACATCTGCTAATATTGTTTTCAAGTTGTTTTTTTTCTTATCCGGCAAAAGAATTAAAGCACAACCATTTTTATCCTCAGATAAAAAAATATCTCCGAATTGATAGCATATATCAAAAGAATATTCCATCAACTTCCTTATTCGTTCCACTCTTTTATTGTCTTGTTTAATTATATAATTAATACTCTTATTGTCATCAAAAGAACTCGTGAGAATATTCACTATCTGATCTTTGTCTTTATACCCAGCTTTAATCATGATGATTATTAATTACATTCAAATTTGTTCTATGTATCAATTTTTCTTTTATGGAATTACGAGGCATCAGTAAAAAGGTCTTTTCAAAAAAATATGAAGCATAAGACTAAATAAATAACTTTAGATGTTAGAATCTTTAATTACTATGATAATAATTCTGTTGGATGAACCTGTAATGCTTTTGCAATTCGATATAAATAGGAAATACTAAAATTAACTTTCCCTAATTCCATTCTGTTTACCTGACTGTAATCGATATCACATTCATTGGCTAAATTTTCCTGAGAAATTTCTTTTGATGTTCTTATTTCTCTTATCTTATTTCCAATTTGCTTTAAGGCATATTCATCCTTATAATATCCGCGTACACCTTTTGTTTTCACTAAACAAAATGAAACCAAGTAAGATGTCTAAACAAGGGAGAATTCTCCTTATTGGATGAAATCGTAAATTTATCAAACGGGACTATGTTCTATTTTAAAGATTACATTTTTACAGCAATTCTCTCAATTCTATAAGCTTTCTCATGATAGTTCACAAATTAATTTCATTATTTCCGATGAAATATTAAGTCCAAAAATTTTTTGACCATTATGCTTTTAGACTTAATTGATAAAGGATGATAACAAAAGGAATGAACTGCATTATAAAATTGAGTGTTGGAAATAGCAAAGGATAAGTTGATCTTATTATTTGTATCGTATAGATTTGTACTACAAAAAGATTAAGCCAAAAACGTATTTATTAAAAATCTCTAACGGTTGTTAGAGAACTTAAAAAACAATTTGGTTTTCAGTTGGATTTTTTGCCAATGGGAACTTTTATATACTATCGAACATGTGTTCCCTATATCTAACTTTCAAATCTACATATCATAGCGGATCCAACACTGATTGCCTCTTAGGATAACGAACAACATTGGTTTGAAGAATTAATTGAACTTTTAAAACTAAAAAATCAAATGATTTTTAGTTTTTTTAGGGGAACAGAATAAATTATAATGTATTAAATTTCTTTTCATATCAAATTCCAAAAAGAACTGCTTTACATAGGAGCCCCCTTCTGGCTTTCTTCGTGCCCAATTAAAATATGATTATTACTACTTATATTTTGCCGCAATTTCAATTGCCTTCTTTAGTATATCATCTTCTCCTTTGCGGATTGAGTCAATTGTGTCTTCCACATAATAATCCGGAGCCATTCCTTTCTTTTGGGTTGACATACCATTCGGAAAAATAACTATATCCCCCGTAAACCCTATTCGAATTTTTCCGGGAAGGTGTCTGAAATATATGGCACCATCTGCACCGGCAGTATTTCTCCCTACGGTAATAACATTATTTTTAATAAAAGTAAATCCTTGATTCCTGAACTCAGCATGACTTAAGGTACTTTCATCGAATAGCACTATTATTTTTCCTTTAAATTTTTTATAAAATGGCTTTAAAACATTGGCATATCCTCTAAGGTGATAGTATGGGTTGCTAAGAAACTTCTCCGGAAAGGTTCCTGTAAACGTTGTGTTGTTTTGTTTATAATAATTAATGATTCGGTCATTGTTTCCTGTCAACCGGTTAAATAAAGCACTGTATGTTTTACCGGATGGGTAGCCCCTGTTGTCAATGATAATACATTTTGAATTGTGAAATTTATTTAACGCATTTCTTATATCTTTTGCAGCTGAATACATGAGATTTATATAAGAAATAGTATCATTAATTGTATAGAATTTGTTTTTAGCCTTTTGCTTTATGGGGTCATAAAGTTTTCTTTTTGCTATAGGGTGAATATCTGAGGTCGTTAAACTATTATCCGCCTTTTTAAATGTAATTTTTATGGGTTGATTTCCTTTTACTTTTGGTAAATAAAATTCATCAACTTCGTTGTCTATTACTTTTATATGCCCACCTCTGCTGATATTTCGAAAGCTGTCTCTTAAATCGTTGACATTTTCTCCGTCAATGGTTTCAACAATATCACCGAGGTGAATGTTGAAATTTTTACAAGCAGCCGTGTCTATTTGCTTGACGATATTTTTATTTTCAACAAATGCAATATTGAAAGGCAGATAAAAATTTCCTAGATTATTTTCATAATTTGGAAGTGTCATAAAATTGTGACTGTCTCTGATTTTCGAAAGCATCTTAGCCATAATGTATTCAAATTTCTCAGGACTTTTTGTTGTTGCAGCAATGGGAATGTAGTGTTCCAGCAAACTATCCCAATTTGTTTCTGCCAATTTTAAATGTGGTGCTTCATACTTAATAATATTCCATGCAATAATTAAAGTAATAAGATTGTCTTTTTCATTATTGTGGATTACAGTTGTATCATAGATTATAGATCCCTTAACGACTAAGATGTTTTTTTGAGGTCGATAAAAAGATATTAGATTTTCAAGTTTGCTCTTTATTTTTGAATCTAATATCGGGGATTCGGAAATCCATTCTGTTTGAAATGTTCGCTTATGGTATTTTTTTGTTGGAGCAAATTTCTGATTAAGAGGATAGGAACCACAACTTCTGAAGAGGGTCTCAAGCAATGAATTAAACTCTTTGTCAGATTTACAAACTTTAACTTTGAATAGATAATTTCGTAAAGTGTCATTCCAGCTTAAATTACCACTTGCCAAATTTGGATGATAATATTTCATCAATCCCCAAACCTTTCCAAAGTCTGAATATCTTTTTACTTGTTGGTGGGATAGGTCCTGTGAGTAACCCGAAAGAAAGAATATGCTCAAAAAAAATATTGAAATCAATTGTTTCATAGTATGTCGCTGAATCATTTCATTTGAAGTGCAATTAATTTTGTTTTCAATTTATTCTATTTTTTACATTAAAAATAATTTTTTGCTTCGGTGGGGTTTTCATAGCATTGCAAAACATTGATTCATCTGTGCTGTTTAAATCTCTCATTTCAAATTTAATTTTTGTGCCTGTCAATTTAAATTGAGTTGGCAGAGTAAGTGTTGATAAGCTGTCTACCGTATTGCTTTGGGTTATATAATTTAATATTTCGGTTTCCCATTTATCTGTTATTTACCAAACATCATTGAATTACAGTCATAGTAAGTGTAATAGGTATTGTACCAGAAAACTATTTTTGAGAATGGAATGGATATTTGTTTTAATTTTCAAGTGGTTATTTATTAACGCAACCTATTATTTTATATACTAATTACTTTATATTTTACACCACGTAAAATATTCTATAGACAAAACAAGATATTCAGTATTTTTTACCAATGAATCAGCCACTTACTTTTGACAAAAAGAAACAGATATTCTATACAAATCGTTAAATTATAAATATCCTGTGCGAAAGGCTTTAAAAACTTAAAACTTGAATCATAAAATTTTATTGCTTGTGAATAATTTGAGTCAACAATTGATAATTCTGCTTTATTAGCATAGTAAAAATATTTTTGAGCATATGAATTTGCTTGAGTAAATCCTTGAGTAACGAAAAATAAATAAATATAGAAAAGACAACTAAAATATTTAAACATACTTTAAAATTAATCCCAATTGTCAGATTAAGTCTTGACTACTTCAATTTATATACGTATTAAATCTAGGAACTGTATTTGTTTCGCTATGAAGGTTACACATTCGTTCTAGTAATTCTATTATTTACCTTTTATTAGTTTGTTTAATTTTTTACTATAATAATAAAAAAATATCCTGCTACAATTTGCAGCAGGATAAATAGTAAAGTAACTTATAGAATCACCTACCCGGAGAGAGTGGGTATTAACTTTTAAAAAATGATTTTAATGTAAGGAAAGAGCGTAACAGACTCTGCAGTTGCAGTGGATATTGTGTAATAAAACTGTGTTTTTAAACCAATATTTACTTTTGGCTGAAACTTATATTCATAAGCAAATTCTACAAAGGCACCAGCTTCTTCTGCTTTACTATTTTGGTAATTAGCTTCATAGTTGGAGTAAAAATTTGGGATACCTTTTCCGTATTCAATGCTTTCTGATTGTATACGAAAGTAATATATACCTATACCGGTTAAGAATAAATGTTTTTTTTCTTCAAATATTCTATGAACATTAATAAAATACATATAATTTCTTTCATGTATTGTGTTATCAAGATAGATAACTACAGACGCCAGAGTATCCGTAGCTTTAACTTTACGTGTAAAATGTTGAAAATTAATACCAGCACTAATATCATATTTTTTATTTAATCTGTACCCAATATTTAAGTCTTGCGAATTACCTATAAATCTTTTTTTAGAAAAATTTCTATAAGTACTTGACGGGAATGGCAACGATTCTGTATAACTTCTTACAAAGAAACTACCAGCTAAGCCATAACCGGCAGATAGAAAAAATTTAGATTTTTGTTTATTAATACTTTGTGACAGACAATTCTCGTTCAAAAAAAACAATAGAATAAAAATAATAAATATATAATTTTTCATAATCTTAAAATAAATATAGAAATAAATATATAGAAAAATCCCCGAGAGTTAAACTCACTCGGGGATTATATTAATTATCAATATGATTTCCAAGGCCAGGTAAAATTCCAATTACCGCCTTCATTATATTTAGGCCAGTATTCTCCGGTAGGGAGGAAAGTATCATCATACCTACAAGAACCACTTCTTGAGTCACACATTTGAAATCCCCATCCCTGGTCGGATTTTGCACCACCAAAATAAGCAGCCCTTGAGAATTTACTTTCAAGCGCTATTTCATCCTGCGTTTTTACGGTAATGGAATATCCAATACTTCCCGTGAAAATTGTACTATCATTCCTTCTTCGTATTGAAGTACTTAATGACGCATTAAAAGTTTGTGTACCCTGGCTATCTTCTTCATAAATAGCCATCACTTGTTCTGTATTGCCTGGAACCCAGTCTGGATCCCAAACAATATACGTTCTTTTCCATGTTCCATTTTTTATCTCTTTTCTTTTATAACTTACTTCCGCCTTTTTAATAAATAATAAAGAAAGCTTTACAATCGGTTCAAGTTATAAAGATGCTTTTTCTCATCACATGAATGAACATCTTATAAAAACTAAAAGAGCTCACTGATTAGAATATAGCTTTTGTATATTTCTTTTTTAAGGCTTCTGAAAACTAAATAGTATGTTAGAATTAAGAGAAGGGGCTGTGAACATCTGTAATTCTATCATCTTCAATACCTGCTGTACACTGCTACTCCGCCGCAAGACCATTGCGCAAAATCCTCAGCATGGTATTCGCTTCCATCAGGTAGCCTTTGAACTAAAAATATATTATGATCACAAAAGAAAAACTATCAATAAATCTAAATGTATTGAGGAATAAGATGCCTAAAAAGCCTGCTGTTTATACATCAAAACATCCAGTAAATCTGAAAGAAGCTTTATTCTTATATGCGAATACACGCACAGTTAATGGCATCCAAGCTAGTACAATGTCATTTAATCAAAACAATTGGCCACTTCTTTTATGGGTTAATCCTTTCAACATAAAGTTTGGTTTTTTCAATAAACTATATTATCGAAAATGGCATAAATCTTTTAATAGTAAACGAAAGTTTACGGGTATAAAAAATTTTGATTATCTATCGATTCCTTATATCAATCAAACAAGCTTTAAGAAACATTTTGACGAATCAATACTAGAGGGCTTTGATGTTAACAAAATATATGTTCAAAAGAAACTAAAGTCTAATCATCTTTTATTATCAAAATCTTTAATAATAGATGAGATATTCAATACGTTTAATAAACAATTATGGACGGCATCTATCTGTACAATTTTGCCAATTTTAGATTTCTTAACAAGGGAAATTCTGAATACAAAAAATTTATCTACGGATATGGGTAAGATTAGCAAACTATTTGAACAAAATGGATTTAGCTTAGAAACGGTAGATTATTTAATGCCTCATATAACTTTGGTAATGTCTAGCGATCCGGAAAAAAAATTATCTAAAAAAGAAAAGGATGAACTGCATGAAAAAGTTAAGAATAATAATTTTGGAATTATAGGTCCTGCTTTAAGTTCCTTCTTACGTTTCGCAAATCACTACTACGGATATTATCGTGAAGACATAAGACAAAATAATATTATTAACAGGCATGCAATATTGCACGGTTCTACAAATTCATTTGGCAATAAAGTAAATACAGTTATACTAATAACTTTTTTATTTTTGTTACTTGAATTAGAACCAGTATTTAATATATTATTAAAAGAAGATTAAGTAGAGTCGGATAATCGATTAAAAATTCAAATATTCTTTCCCATTCCCTGGCCGGTCCTACCAGCAAGGGATTGCGATTGTTCTGATTGATTGGTGAGGACACCAACCATGAAAAAAGGTATAAAATAAAAATTAATATTCCCAATAAAGGAATTGTTATTAACCCAGCATCATGAAAGACATCTTTGATATTATACGTTGGTGTCGGGCTAGTGACTGAAGTTATCATAAATATACAGGCAATGTACCATAATACGGAAAGGCAGAAACATAAAGCAATCTTTAATAGTAAACCGTTCCCTAAAAAATTGTCTACTAAATAAAAAAATTGATAAATACCAAAAAGGCATTAAAATAGAAATACTAATGATTGGAGCTCAAGCGATTATATCAAGTTTTGTAAATTCTTTAAAGTTGAATCCATACAATTTGATTAACATGATATTAGTGAAATTATTGCATCCGCATTAAAAAGTTACTGTTTCTAATTCCTCTATTGATGGCATATCGTTATACACTTTACCGTTTAATGTTCTTCCTGTCTTTTTCTTATTTGTGCCACCCCATTGTTTAAAAAAGAATTTTACATTAGCTGCTTTACATTGATCCATTATATCCAGCACCCATTCTTCTTTCATTGGACGAGGGTTTCTTCCGCTTTCACCTCCCACAATTACCCAATCAATACCTTGTAAGTTAATATTTGGCAAAGGCCCAATCAAAGGTTCGCAGGAAAGAAATTTTATTCTTGCATTTGTTTGTCGAAGTAAGTCTATCCGTCCCATTGCTTTTTCGTTTTCCACTGAAACGCCCATCCAAATATTATGTGCCCAATGTAATTCCTGATTATATTTTAATAAAACATCGGCTCTTTTGGTTAATACCTGGTAAACGTGTTGTGTTTCATTCATAACATGAAATACCTTTTTTATAAAACTCAATGGGACATCTTTGTGAAAGAGATCACTCATGGAATTTACAAAAACTACTTTCTGATGTTTCCAGCTATAAGGAACATCTAAAGCATCTTCATGAGTTTTTATTTTAAATCCACCGGCATACTTCTGCATGCCCATTGCCTGCAGGCGTCTCGTCATAATTTCTGCATAACAAAATTTGCATCCTGCGGATATCTTACTGCACCCGGTTGTAGGGTTCCAGGTCATTTCCGTCCATTCAATGTGAGATTGTGCCATATTTTTATGAGGGTTATTTTTTTAAACCGTATTGAATTTTATTATTTTTTTTATAAACATTTTCATAAGTAACTAACGGCGAGACGCCGTTATAATTAACCTCACCTTTTCTTTTCATTTCTTTTAAAACTTCTGCGGCATGGTTTGCAATATGTCCTTCATCATAAACAAATTCTAATAATTCATAATTATTAATGATTTCTTTAGATAAAATTTTCCTTCTAACACTTTCTTTAAAATCTTCAACCTTCGTTAGCTTCTTATTTTCAAACAAACTTGTTTGCCGTTTTTTGGCATCCTCATCTATATCAAAATTAGCTTCACCGTTTGTCTCATTTCTCTTCCATGCGATTGCTAAAAATTTATCAACAGCTCGGGGATGTGACGCTCCGAAAATTATTCCATGAATGTTTACTCCCTTTTTTAAAGTAAAAGGATAGAGCTTTAATTTTGAATTTGCAGGTAATTTTTTTCTTAATTGCTCTATTATATTTCTATGAATAAATTTGTACGGATCTTTCTTAGCAATAGCCATATCAATATCCAAATGATTTTTAAATTCCTGGCTTTCTCCAAAGCGCCAGAAGTAGGAAGCTGATACAAAATATAAAAAATCAGTTTGCTTTGTTTTTTCTAATTCTAAAAAGTATTTTTCTGATAAAAATTTGATGCCATTTTGATCAAGCAATACTAAACTTGGAAATTGTTTAATAATTGGTAAAAGCTTTGGGAATAAATTTTCAAAATCTTCATTGTAATAATTTAATTCAATTGCCCGTTTTACATCATTATTTTCTCCTAAAAAATTATTACATGCTTGTTGTAAATCCTTAAATTTTTTTTGCTCCTTTTTTTTCGGCTCCCATTCATTTAAATAAACCTTCACTTTGATTTTCTTTTGAAAAATATTACCTATCTGCTCTTTTATTTTTTGCAGAATTCTTATTGGACTTCCTGGTATGGCGTTTTTATCGTACCCAGTACCAGCAAAAAAATCGAAAATGCATATTGTGTTTGCCCCACTCATTACAAATGTTGGAATCCAGGCTTGAGCATAATCCTCAAAAATCTGAAGCTTTGCAACTGTGCTCTCATCAAATGGTGAGTCATGTAAATCTTTATGTGCCATAATACCGAAATTATTAGTAAATATATACTAAATAATTTAGTAAATATTAATCCTTTAATTTTTTTTCTCCCCCACAAACTTCCCACTCGTGTACTTATCGCACAATTCAAATAAAAGAATTATGTCGGATTGCTTATACATTCTCAAAAAATTTAATTGCAAAATCACAAAATGAAATTATGATTTGCTTATCAAGATCAAATTCTTTCCTACTACCTAAATAATTTTTTGATTCAGGAGATATTTCTTTACCCTCTTTTAATTCCTGATATGTGATACATTTAATGTGTTTTTTTGATACCACAATAAAATATGCATTTTCCCATCCATAATTTTTAGGCAATTCCTTAAAAGTAAATTTTTCTGCTGCACGGAATTTAACTTCAACAAAATACACTTCCATATTCTTTGGGTTCTGAACAACAAAATCAGGCATTCTTTTAATTTCTTCTGCCACTTCAGTTTTTACACCTTTCAATAAATCCATTATCCCCGGAATTGTATTTTCCATCCCATAGCGAAACACATTGTATTTAAGTTGTAAAAACAATTCCTGAATTAGCGTTTCAGCAATTCTTCCTTTTATCATGTTATAACGATAATTTTTATCCTTATCGCTAATACCAGTGATTTCAACTATTGATTTTTGTTCTGTTGTATTTTTTTTTACATTATAACAAGAAAGGCATAAACCTTTTTCAAATTTTGTGTAAGAACCACATACAATACATTCAGGCATATTATGTTTATTTTTAAAAATTACGAATTCATTCTCTTATTCAAAGCCTCGTCCGATTCTATATTATCTTTATGCTTCTCAGGAGACATCTGGTGTAATTTCTCCTTTGACTTTGCTTTTTCCCAATCAAAAAACTCTTTCTCTTTCCTTTCTATTGGTTCACCACTTTTGAATGCATATGGATTTTTTTCGGGGAAGTTTTCTTTCTGCTTTTTACTTTTCTTCTTCTCCCCTACAAACAACCCACTCGTATATTTATCGTACAACTCAAATAAAAATTCAATTCTTTTTGTTTCATTAATAAAAGGTTGAGAGCGATAACAAAGGTCAACCGCTTTATCTAGTGCCTGATGCGCTTTTACTAATTCGGGTGGCATTGTGTTTGGGTCGTATAAATCTGCTAGGCTGCTTTCTGAAAATTTTGCTCTTACATCTAAAACATTTTGTACTGCTTCTTCAACAGTTTTAATTTGTTTTTCTGTAGGATTTTCTGCCCATGGAAAATTATTATAAACCAACTCATTTGAATAACGATAATCACTTTTAATTCGCCCACAAATATTTTTCACCCACACAGTATGCATTTGGGATGTCATAACTCCAAAATGATAAAATGATGCATTTGCAATAAATAAGCAACTATCACTGGCGATAAAATCTTTATTAAAAAAACCCATTGGTATATAAGGTCGAAGCTCTGATGAATGTCTTGGTATTAGAATATAGTCAGTATCAGGTTGCCTAATCTCACCAAACAATGAAGGAAAAGCGGCCAGCTTTCTTGTTGCTAGCCTTGTACTCTTTTCTCTATATTGCTTGACAGCTTTTACCTGTTCTTTTATTTTAGGTAAATCATTTATTTCAGAAGGAGAAATATTCCTTAACCAAATACACCATCTGTTTTTACCATTTATAAATTCATGAGCACTTAATAATGGCTTTATAAATTTACTTGAGCCAGGCTCATCTTCAATAAACTGTTCTTTCTCTTTATGATCTAACAATAAAAAACCTCCATCATTAGGCATACTACCAAAAGATATTTCAGGAACATTAGAAATGGCTTTCCTTCTTTTCACAATTATCAAATCTTTCCCCTCAACCAAATAAGGATTAATATTTTTTACTTTCAATTCATGCGGTTCGCTTTTAATATTCTCATATTCAAAAATTCTTTTTTCATTAATATCAAAATTTGCAAAACCAATAATAACAACATGCACAGCTGCATTGCCTCTTGCTTCATTACCCCATTTAAAAGTTCTGTGAGCAAAATGTATTTTTATTTTATACTTATTAAATAATTTATTCCATAATATACCAACCTGTTCACCTTGCGAAATGGAGTTAGTGCTTACAAAAGCACATCGCGTTGTCATCCTGAGCTTGTCGAAGGATTGATGAGCATTTGTACTACTGCCCGGCAAGGCTTCGCCAGGCTCAGCCTGACAGCCTCTCATGTATTGTGCAGCCTTAATGTACCATGCAGTTACATAATCCAAAACGCCTGCACCATTCACGCCGGTAAAAGTCAAATCCATATCATTCTTTTGCTCTGCATTTTGTAAGCTCTTTCCCACAAAAGGTGGGTTTCCAAAAATGTAATTAAATCGGGGCTCTTCTTTTTCCCAGGGTAAAGGCTCAATTAAACTTTGCCAATCTGTTTGTAAAGCATTGCCATGTTTAATAACAGCACTCTTACGTAAAGGCAAGCGCACATAATATTCACCAAAGGCTTCACTTGCCTTCATGTTCATTTGGTGGTCAATTAACCACATGGCTACCTGTGCAATTTGTGCCGGAAATTCTTCATATTCTATTCCATAAAATCTATCTACATCAAGTAGAAAATAATGTCCAATATCAGTTACCGTTTGATTATTGAGTAAAATTTTTACAATCTCCATTTCAAGCAATCTCAACTCCCGATATGCAATTATTAAAAAGTTGCCACAACCACAGGCAGGGTCTAAAAAACGAAGTTTACTAATTCTTTCATGAAGTCTTTTAAGCGGATTTTTATCTCCTTTATTTTTTTCAAAATCGTTCCAGAGCTCATCAAGAAATAAAGGCTTAATAACTTTTAAAATATTCTTTTCACTTGTATAATGAGCACCAAGATTTCTTCTTTCTTTAGGGTTCATTACACTTTGAAATAGTGAGCCAAAAATTGCGGGAGATATTTTTCCCCAATCTAGTAAAGTACAGTCAAGCAATATCCTTCGCATCTCACTATCAAAGCTTGCAGTGGGCAAATGTTCTTCAAATAACTTTCCATTTACATAAGGAAAGGCAGCTAGGCTTTCATCAAGATTTTTAAACCTCTTTTCTGCGGGGCTATTAAGAACTTCAAATAATTGTGCAAGATGATTGGCAAGGTCGCTACCATCTTCGGAAGTGCGCAGCTCGATATAATCCTGTAAAATCCCTTTTTCAAAAATATTGGTGTCATCAGCAAACAAGCAAAAAAGCAATCTTACAAGATAAAGTTCTAACGCATGCCCTGTATAGCCTATGGCTTCCAGTTTATCGTGCAGCTTACCCATTAATGCTGCAGCTTCAAGGTTTACTGGGTCTTGCTCTTTATAAGTTCTTTTTTGATAGCCGGCAATAAAACCAAAGAGATGAACATGATTTACAAAATCTGAAAGTTTAAATTCATGAGCCGTATTTTGCTCGAGATCATAAAGATTAAATCTTTCAAAATCGCTAACTAAAATATAACGGGGAAGCTCTTTTTCTGTAAGTCCGGGGAAATAATCTTTAGCCTGCTGATATGCCTTTGCTAAATCTTTGCCCCTGCTTTTGTGTTCAATTAAAATAGTTCCCTTCCAAAGCAAGTCAATAAAGCCCTGTTTATCATCAATCTTTTTTACCTGTTGTTCAAATGTTGCTACCCTTCGGCGTGAAATGCCAAAAACATTAAAGAAATCATCCCAAAATGATTTTGCCTCCGCATCTTCACTTACATCATCTTTCCATTCATTTGTAAAAGTGACAGCACGACTTTTTATTTCGTTCCAGCTTAAGGGCATCCTTCAAATGGTTAAATTATCAAATAAATTTACAATATACTTCATTTAATCTCTTAGGTAACCGTCAAGGCGAATTCCAACGAATTGTAAAAGTGGAAGCCGACCATTCATTACGTGCTCTTGCATTTTCAAGATATAGGCAGTACTATCCTTCATGCTTCGGGATAGAACAGCTTCAACATTTATTGGTATTCCACTTTCCCCTCATTCCTTCATTGCAGACAAGCCGATTCCATTCGCTGTTCCATTAATCATTGGCAATGGAATTTCGCTTTCCCTGATTAAATAAATCACTAAAATTAAAGCGAAATCTCACATAGCCTCAATCTTCTATTAGCTCATTCCACCGGCTACTGCATTCTATCATTCGTTTCAAGCCGAATTCTAAGATGCTTAAAATCTATTGGTTAGATTTTAAAAACTTTAAGATTAATGGAAACACCTTTTAGGTTAGCATTTTTTGTAAATCAAATGGTAAAAGCGAAAGCGAAGATAGCGGCTGTATAGTTATTGATTAAACAGGTTGCCAAAAAGACTACGGCATAAATAAAAGCTTTCCTGCATTTTTTCAGATGTTATTTATTCCGTTTCCTTTTTGTCTTTTAATACAGCCGCTGGTCCCAAAA
>JBBJOK010000335.1:0-3453 GCA_037721545.1 Chitinophagaceae bacterium | reverse complement strand
ATTTGGATTAGGCCGTTATGAGGTGGAAGTGTAAAACAAAAAATGAAAAAGTGAATTCTATCCCGCAAGTGCGGATCGTGTAACAAAGACATTTTTAAAAATTATTTAAAAAGAAAACAAAGTGAGAAAATTACGAATGGGAATGATTGGTGGTGGAAAGGATGCCTTTATTGGAGCCATCCATCGCATCGCCGCAAATACTGATGGTTTAATAGAATTGGTATGTGGCGCATTAAGTATTGATAAAAATATCGCCGTAGACAGTGGGCGATCATTGTTTTTGCCCGAGGATAGAATTTATACAACGTTTGAGGAAATGCTAAAAAAAGAAAGTGCATTACCTGCAGACAAAAGAATAGATTTCGTTACTATCGTTACCCCCAATTTTGCTCATTTTGCTCCGGCAATGGCGTGTTTGGAAAATGGTTTTCATGTGGTGATTGAAAAGCCAATTACCGTTACATTGGATGAGGCAAAACAATTGAAGAAAAAAAGAGACGATACAGGATTATTGCTTTGTCTTACCCATACTTATTCAGGCTATCCTATGGTTAAGGAAGCTAAGCAACTAATTAAAAAAGGAACACTGGGAGATATCAGAAAAATTTATGTTGAATATAAGCAAGGTTGGCTGAGTAAGCTTAGTGAAAGAGAAGGCAATGCCCAGGCAGCGTGGCGAACTGATCCAAAAAAAGCTGGTAAGAGTGGGGTAATGGGAGATATCGGAACGCATGCAGCCCACCTTGCAGAATATATTTCCGGTTTGCAGATCACACATATTTGTGCACAGCTCAATACGATAGTTAAAGGCCGTGCTTTGGATGATGATGGAAGTGTGCTATTAAAATTTGAAAAGGACGCAACGGGTGTACTAATAGCCACACAAGTGGCAGCAGGTGAAGAAAATAATCTATCTATAAAAATTTACGGAGAAAAAGGCGGGCTTGAATGGTCGCAACAGGAACCAAATACTTTATTGCTGAAATGGTTGGATAAACCTGCTGAAATATTTCGGGCGGGGTCAGGTTATTTAACTGATATCACTAAAAATAATTGTCGTACACCAGGTGGCCATCCTGAAGGTTATTTAGAAGCGTTCGCAAACATTTATAAAAATTTTGCCCTTACATTGTTAGCGAAAATTAATAAGACTACATTAGAAAATGAGTTGATAGATTTTCCTTCTGTTGAAGATGGAATAAGGGGCATGGCATTTATAGAAAATGTAGTTGCATCGTCAGAGTCTGAAAAAAAGTGGACGAAATATAACCTTTAACAATAACTTTATAAATGTTGCCGGTGTTAGCATTGATAAGGCTATAATGTGTTGAGATTTATTTTAAAACCTGCTAGAAAATAAGTTGGATAATTAATTAGAATTGTATTTATGAAAACAATCAAAGGCCCCGGTATATTCTTAGCGCAATTTCTGGGGGATACACCTCCGTTCAATGATCTCAAAAGTATATGCGACTGGGCAAAAAGCTTAGGCTTTAAAGGCGTGCAGATCCCTACAGATGCAAGAATAATCGATCTGCAAAAATGTGCTGAAAGCAAAACTTATGCGGATGAATTGAAAGGGTTGGTTAACGGATGTGGTTTAGAAATAACGGAGCTTTCAACACACCTTCAGGGGCAATTGGTAGCAGTACATCCTGCCTATGATACATTGTTTGATGGTTTTGCGCCTGAACAATATCGCAACAATCCTAAAGCCAGAACAGAGTGGGCGGTTCAACAACTTAAATATGCAGCAAAAGCCTCACAGAATTTAGGGCTAAATGCGCATGCAACTTTTAGTGGCGCATTGCTATGGCCTACAGTGTATCCATGGCCGCAGCGGCCTGAGGGGCTGGTAGAAACTGCTTTTAATGAACTCGCAAAACGCTGGCTTCCTATTTTAAATGAATTTGATAATTGCGGAGTAGATGTCTGTTATGAAATTCATCCAGGTGAAGACCTGCATGATGGAATAAGCTATGAAATGTTTTTAAAAAAAGTGAACAATCATAGCAGGGCCTGTTTATTATATGATCCCTCACATTTTGTTTTGCAATGCCTTGATTACTTATCTTACATTGATATTTATCATGAACGTATTAAAGCTTTTCATGTAAAAGATGCGGAATTTAATGCAACAGGAAAACAAGGTGTTTATGGCGGTTATCAAAGTTGGATAAACAGAGCAGGCAGGTTTCGTTCGTTAGGAGATGGGCAGGTTGATTTTAAAGCAATATTTAGTAAATTAACAGCCTACAATTATACGGGTTGGGCAGTTATGGAATGGGAATGTTGCATAAAACATCCGGAGGATGGCGCTAAAGAAGGCGCAGAGTTTATCAAACAAAATATCATTCGGGTTACTGAAAAAGCCTTTGATGATTTTGCGGCAACATCCAATGATGATAATTTTAATCGTTCAGTTTTAGGAATATAATAATTATAAAATCAGAAATAATAAATATGAAAAAAGCACTTATAATTTTTTCCTCAGTTATATTTTTAATAAGCTGTGGAGATGGAGATTCAAAGGAAAAAGAAACTACCACTGCTGCGAGCACCAAAACCACTGAAGTAAATGCAAATGCAGCAAAAGGTTTGGAACTGATTACCAAAAGTGATTGTTTTACCTGTCATAAATTAACTGAATCATCTATTGGGCCTGCCTATTCACTGATTGCAGATAAGTACAAAAATCTTGACCAACCGGCTATGGACTCTATGGTTAAACAAATCATTAACGGGGGCGCAGGCAGGTGGGGTACAGTACCAATGACTCCTCACCCGGATATGCCAAAAGAGGATGCAGAAATGATGGTTCATTATATAATGTCAATAAAAAAATAAATTATGTATAAATTATCTGTATTACTTATTACTGCAGTATTTTGTTATGGCTGCAACTCTACAAAAATTAATACCATGGATGCATCATCGGACTTACTAACAAGGGAGGAACAAAAGGATGGTTGGAAATTATTATTTGATGGTAAAACCACAAATGGATGGCATGGCTACGGTAAGCAAACTGTTCCTAAAATCTGGAAGGCAGAAAACGGTACACTGCGTCTTGATGCAGCAAGCAGAAAGAATTTTACAACTGATGAAGGCGGTGACATAGTTACTGATGATGAATTTGATAATTTCCATTTAAAATTGGAATGGAAAATTTCTCGCAAAGGCAATAGCGGTATTATGTTTTATGTACATGAGGATACAGCAAAATATAATAGGCCATATTTTACCGGTCCCGAAATGCAGGTATTGGATAATGACGGCCATGCGGATGCAAAAATATTTAAACACAAAGCCGGCGATCTTTATGATCTTATACCATCAACTAAGGATGCCACAAAACCTGTTGGCGAATGGAACCAGGTAGAAATTATTTCCAATAATGGCAAACTGGATTTTTATTTAAATGGAGAGCATAATGTTAGCACAACTATGTGG
>JBBJOK010000334.1:0-3453 GCA_037721545.1 Chitinophagaceae bacterium | reverse complement strand
GGAAAATAAAAATTAAAATAAAAATCACCAACAATATGGCCGGCATAATAGCCACTTTTAAAAATGTTTGAGAACCGGAATAAGTATCTATTGTTGCAGCATTCATTCCCATTGCAGTGGCTTCATTTTTATAATCATCAAACCATTTGCCCATAACGGGTAAAATTAATGAGACAGAAAACATGCCTG
The DNA here is from genome assembly GCA_037721545.1 of Chitinophagaceae bacterium. Taxonomy (GTDB): domain Bacteria; phylum Bacteroidota; class Bacteroidia; order Chitinophagales; family Chitinophagaceae; genus Ginsengibacter. The sequence continues at coordinate 3,264 of JBBJOK010000334.1, read as the reverse complement.
CGCCACCCATCATTGATAAACCCAACGCCCCGGTTTTGGGTAAGTACTCTGCTACAAAGCCCAGCATGGTAGGCCAAAAAAAACATATGCCTGCTGCAAAAACGAAGGCTGCGCCAAAAGCCTGGTAACCGCCCGTGGCCTTGCTCAAAAGTAATAAACCCAGCGTGGCAAAAAATGCGGAAAATATTAGAACACCATTAGGATTTAATTTATGAACAATTGGTGAAGCCATAGATCTTCCGATTGCCATTATACCATTTATAAATACCAGCACTAAAATGCCGGATACATTTGCACCCAGTAATAATGCTTGTATCCATGTGCCCGTGCCAAGCTCTGTTGCAGCAGTTAGCAACATGCAAAACATCATTAAAAGAAATAAGGGATTAAGACAAGCTTTAAACATTTCTTTTGTGCTTACCCCTATTTTTACACGTTCGGTCTGAGGAAATTTTAACCGCAGGAATAACAAGCCATAAATTATTGTTGGAATAAATAAAAGTGCTATAAGAAAACGCCAGTCAATATCCATTCTTCCAACTATAAAATAAGATAGCAAGCCACCGATTGCTATCCCTCCCGGAAACCAAACGTGAAACCTGTTGAGCATAGTGGTTTTATTATCAGGATAAAGTGATACAACCAAAGGATTGCATGCGGCTTCCACCATTCCGTTACCGATGCCTATGAATATACTGCCGATAAAAAGCATGGTTGCATCTTTGGCAACCAAATAAATTATTATCCCTCCCAGGTGCCCAAGAAATGCAAAGCCTATCAAACGCTTCATCCCTAAAATATCACATAAAGGCCCGCCAAATATCATTGCCAGGGTAAAACCCCAAAAAGCAGGACTGAATATCCATCCCAATTGTTCTTTGGTAAGATTATATTCTTTTCCCCAAACGTCTTCCAGGCCCGCCCTAAAAGCAAATGTAATTGCAGTAACAATTAGGGCCATACAACTCGCCAAAAAAAGCGGTCCTCTGCGAATATGAGAAGATGATGTCATAAATACTCATTTTAGCAAATAATAAAAGAGAACGGAATAAGAGGTATCTAAAAAATATAATTCTACGGATAAATCAAATACTTCTTCCGCATTTTTTTATAATTACTTAACCCGGGTTCCCAGCTTTTACGGATGTCGGCTTCAGAGGTGCCTGCAATTATTTGCTGTTTAAATTGTGTAGTGCCGGCAAGTTTATCTATACTATTAATCTGGTTACTTTGTTTAAAATCAAAAAATCTTTTTTTATCTGGAAAAGCTTTGTACAATTCCATCATCCATTGGATATTTACTTTTTTACTTTTTCTCAATTTCTCTACATCATAATTGCGAAGATCCAAACCATAACAAACTTTATCCATGTGCAAAGGTGTTTCTGCCATGCCGGGGATGCCGGTGGGTGTAAATGAGAAACTGTATTTCCCCTTAAGCTCCGGGGCGCCTACAACCGTAAATGGAAAATATGTACCACGGCCATGATTTAGTGCAATGCCTTCAAACAAACAGGTAGATGGATACAACATTATGGATTGCTGTGTATTAAGGTTTGGGGAAGGCTTTACAGGCAACGTATAAGGCATATCATGGTTGTAATTGGCAACAGGAATTATTTTTAGTTTACACTTTTCCTTATTTTCCATCCATCCTTCGCCATTAACCATTTTTGCAAATTCAGCTACGGTTAATCCATGTGACATAGGAATAGGAAATTGACCGATACCTGATTTTAATTTCATATCCAGTATAGGCCCATCCACTAAATATCCATTGGGATTTGGTCGATCCAGAATCATTAATTCTTTTCCATTGTCAACGCAGGATTCCATAATACCTCTAAGTATATTAATATTGGTGTAAAAGCGGCAACCCACATCCTGAACATCATACATCATTACGTCAATAGCTTCCATGTCTTCTTTTCGTGGCTTTCTTCTGGGCCCGTATAATGAAATGATCTTAATGCCTGTAGCGCTATCCACTTCATCATTAACCTTTGTACCTGCGCTGGCGTTGCCTCTAAAACCATGCTCCGGACCGAAAACGCTAACTATATTTACCCCAAGCTTTTGGAGACTGTCAACCAAATGTGTCTTGCCGATAATGGATGTTTGATTGGAAACGATGCCAACTTTTTTTCCCTTTAGATAAGGAAGATATTTTTCAGTTTGCTCTGCACCTGTTTTTATTTTATTGGAAGCAAACTCAGGATCATATTTTATTAAAGTTGTTGATGTTGGTTGATATAAGAAGTAAGAGGTAAAAAGTACGAGTATAGCCAGGGAAATTTTAATCATAATGAACGGGTTAATTAAAGAATAAATATATTAAAGAAAATGCAAAGACTATTGGAGTAAAAAAATTCCGCTTTAAAAATTAGCATTATTCTTGCAAAGAAATGATCTATTGGAAACCACTTATTAAAAAAACTACCAATGCGATATTTATTTTACATACCTACCGTTTTATTTTTAATTTTTACTCAGGCAACTATTGCTCAACAAAAAGAGGGAAAGCAAAAAAAGCAGACACCTGTTGTCAGTACCCTAAAAATTGATTCTGCAAAATGGCGGAGAGATAATAATATTGTAAACAGAGATTCTGCTTATATTAATCCTTATTACGCGTTACAAAAACTTAGGGGAGGCAACAAACGTTTTCAGGAGGCTAAAAGTATTCATCCCCGTCAGGATCCTGCATTGATTAAACGCCTGTCTGATGGCCAATCTCCATTTGCTATTATTGTAGGTTGTTCTGATTCCCGTGTATCAGGAGAAATTTTATTTGATCAGGGATTTGGAGACCTATTTGTTGCCCGTACCGCAGGGCAGGTAATGGCTGAAGCCAGTTATGCTACCATAGAATATGCATATTTATCGCTGGGAACCAAGCTGGTTGTAGTGTTAGGCCATAGTACCTGTGGGGCGGTAAGTGCCGCAATAAAAAATCCTGAAAACCCACCCGGCCATATTGTTGCACTTATAAATGCAATTAAACCTGCAGCCGAACACTCAAAAAAAATGCAGGGAGATAAATTAGAAAATGCAGTAAGACAAAATGTAATAAACCAGGTGAAAGAATTACGTGAACTGGAATCGATATTGAGCAGGGCGTATGATAAAGGTGATTTGCTTATAGTTGGTGCTGTCTACAATCTTGCCTCAGGCAGGGTGGAATTTTTAAAAGAAACATTGGAAAATTTACCCGCAACTGCATATGCTAAGGAAGATATAACGGGTAAATAACTTTATACCTGG
>JBBJOK010000333.1:0-3456 GCA_037721545.1 Chitinophagaceae bacterium | reverse complement strand
ATACCTACAATGAACAACAAATAGAATGGTTTAAAGCAGGGGGAGCATTAAATATTATTAGAAGAGAGTTTGCTGAAAGAACAAAAGAGAATTAGGAATTAATAACTATAAGCCTATGCAAATTAATCATCTAGGCAAAGATTAAAAAGATTCTTTTATCTGTGTAACCTATAAGCGCCAAAACGAAAAGTACATGGATTTTAAAACGAAAAGTACATGGTTTTGCAATAATGAAAACTATAATAAAGATGCTATAATAAACTATAATTTGTTTATTTTTAGGGTAGAAAGAACCGGAGTACGGGTGTATGCATCCCTGAAAAGGATGGTCATGCATTACTTGCCGGTTTTTATAAAGCTTCAGATGTTCGGGTCTTTGGGTGGCTAATCAGCACTGTCTTAGATTACGTGTTGAAGCTTTATTTTTGGCAACTATATAGAAGTTGGGACAAGATGCCAAAAAACTAAAGGCTGCTATTTGCAGCCTTTAAAATATATCGTTTTTCTGTTTCAACTTGTGCCGCTATCTTCTTCCTTTTCATCAGTATTTTCTTCAATAGTTCTTTCTAAACTTAATCCTTTGCGCATTGCCATGTGTTGATCGAAAATATGCTGATATTCTTCTGGAACCGGTATTTCTAATTGCCTGAATAGGTAAACAATTTGTAAATAAAAATAAATGGATTTATACTGTAGTGGAAATGTATAATCACCTTTCCTAATCATTATTCGATTATAACCTTCCCAAAATTCATCTGGTTGTGGAGCTATTACTTCATATCCATTAGGCTTTAGATGTTCCTCCATTAATTCAGTATATGTCATGCATGGAACTGTCATGAAATTAGTTTTTAAAATTTATGCGAAGTTCAAGTTGATTTCCTTCCTTCCATCACAATCCAGTGTAGCTTTCATAAGCTCTTGTATTTTGGCCTCTACACCACCGATTGTAATACCAAAATCGTATGCAAATTTTGCATTAACAGAAGTTAGTAATTCTTCAAATACTTTTTCCTTTGAATTAGCCTGCACTACTATGCCCTTAAATTTCTCATTATCAATCCATGCTACATACCCAGCATCATCGTTAAATGATTCGACACAAACTCGAATAGATTTTGAAGGATTAATAGGTTTTTGAGTAGCCATAAGTTTTCGTTTTTTTGCGTACTATAGTTACAAAATTATAAATATACACACAATATGCACTCAATATTTGGTAATACCAAAAAAATGAAGTAGCGGTAATTTGCCTTTAGCTAATCATTAACTATTCTTACGTTTTTCTCTTTTCAGTTCTTTTTTAGCCCCTGCACCTGTTGTAGAAATAGCAATCATTTCTTCAAACGTACCATTGAACTTTACTTTTGGCTCGTATGTAGGTGCACGTTTTTTAAATGTTTTCTTTTTTATTGCTTTTGCCATTGTTGCAAATTTATGAATTTTAGTTACCTTATTTTTTATAAGAGTAATTAAAACCGGAGTACGGGTGTATGCATCCCTGAAAAAGATGATCATACATTACTTGCCGGTTTTATTTTTTTAAGCAGCCTTACATTTTACCTTTAAGTTCTTCATAATTCTTTGGCTTTGCAATACCGGCAGATTTATAAATTTGTTCATCACTAATTACTGCACCAAGATTTTTCATTTCACTTAGTAATTCTACTTCACTTAGTTGCTCTTTTGTGTCAACTCTTTTCGTAAAACTAAATGAACCATCTTTCACAGGCCAGCCAAGATTGTATAAAATAGGTTTTATAATGGTGTTTAAAATCCGGATAACCGACTTTTTATCATCTTTTAAAATTTCATTTTGGGTATCTCTGTGAATATTCCCCAAAGCATAGGAGCCGGTTTTGCCTGGTTGAGTTGTTAAAGTATTCCCCAAAATGAATATACTAATTTGCTTATCACAAAAGTCAGCAAGCTTTTGGAAAATATCGCCAGCGCCCTGACCTGAATTTTTTATTTCATGCAAGGTTATTGAGGCGCCGTCCGGTAAAATGATGTAAGGAGCGCTGCCCATTTCTTCTGCATTCTTTTTGATTATTTCTTCTGTTGCAACATCATATCCATTATACCGATATTCTCTAAAAGGTATACCAAACAATTGAACAAATTGTGCCCAATCACCAACGTTGCCACGTTTTAATAAAACATAAGGAACAGCCTTTAAAAGCAATCCAAGTTCATCACATTTGCCTATTTCAGCAACAAAGTTTGAATAAGCACCTTCACGGTATTTTATACCGGCACTGGATGATTCATATTGATCTTTCACAATAAGCCCTTGTTTGGGCCGGATATGCTTCCTGGGAACAGAATAAAGATTAAGACGTTTGATCGCTTTGCCAATCTCAATACAATTATCATTTGCTAACTCAATAAGAGAAATTCCCCATGCCTTACTTTGCATTATTTCTATAAGCAGTTCTTCAAATTCTGGACTATCCATTAAAATATCAACTTCAGGGATTCGCTTACCTTCTTTTGTAAAAAACATTACATCATCATTGGTAATACCCATTATTCTTTTACTCCATTGGCCAGATAAGTAAGTATCGAGCAAAACATCTTCATACAGATCATATAATAATGTTCTTGTGCCATTGAATGATTCTGCATATATTAATGCATTGCGCCAATCTCCTAAATCAAAATGTTTGCGAAGCGTTGGACGTGTAGTTATGTAATTAATTATATCAATAGAGTTACTCTCACTTTTTAATATTTCAATAGATGATTTATTTGATATTTCATTCATTGCAATTCGATTTATTTATAAAGATTATTATGATAAAAAAAGGAACAACCTGTATAGTACAAGCGTTCCTTTAACCTTTATTAAATTACTGTTTAAACAACAACTCCCACACCTCTTAAGTTTTTAAAATTAATTCTGTATTCCCCACCAGGTGCATTATAAAATTTATCAAAAGTAATAAGTTCGTTCACTTTAGCTGCAATATCCTGTTGAGGTTTGCCAAAAGTTTCTTCAGTTAATTTTATAATCTTTTCTGCATACTTATATGCCTTTAACTGTTCTTCATTAGTTGCATAAACTGTTGCTGCTTCCTTTTCAGTTTCTAAAACCTTATTACTGATTACAACTTTATTTTCTTCAATATTTATATGTTGCAGATTGCCATTCCAGCCTTGTATTTTTTTATAGTTCTCAATTAATTTAACTATTGCTTCATATCCTGGCGGTTTGTTGAACATTTCAAAAGCTTTGGTTTTATTAAGTGTAAAACCACCAATTACAACAGGGCTGTTATCACTCATTTTATCGTAAAACAGCGAATCTGTGTTGCGAATTAATTCCATGAACTCTTTGCTATTTATTGATGGTAAATTCATAGAATTATACACATCAAGAATCTCATTAAGCTTGTTCAAATACAATGAGTAATCGGAAATTCTCTGATTGTATTGATCTTCGTCAAAATTTAA
>JBBJOK010000332.1:0-3496 GCA_037721545.1 Chitinophagaceae bacterium | reverse complement strand
CCATCTTTTACTTGCGCCATATTTTTTTTCATTAATAGATTGCAAAGTAAAATAATTACTATCAAAAACTTTGCTGAAATTTGAAGGATGAAAATCAATGCATTAATATTCTGCTTGTTAATTTTATTTATCAATAATACAGCAATTGCACAAACTAAAATAATCCCGGGCGCCGAAAGAATGGACATGTATGTTCCAATGCTCAAAGGTAAGTCCGTAGCAGTTTTTGCCAATCAAACATCAATGGTGGGTAATATGCATTTAGTTGATGCTTTAGTAAAAAATGGAATTAAAGTTGTAAAAATATTTGGACCTGAGCATGGCTTTAGAGGCATTGCCGATGCAGGTGAAAAAGTAATTAACTATATTGATAAGCAAACCGGCATAGAAGTAATTAGTTTATATGGCGCACATAATAAACCAACTAATGAAGACCTGAAAATTGTGGATGTAATGATTTTTGATATCCAGGATGTTGGGGTTCGGTTTTATACTTTTATTTCCTCACTTCAATATTATATGGAGGCTGCATTTGAAAACAATAAGCCCTTACTGATTCTAGACAGACCCAACCCAAATGGGTTTTATGTGGATGGACCTGTTTTAGATATGAAGTTTAAAAGCTTTGTTGGTTTGCAACCCATACCAATTGTACATGGCTTAACCATAGGTGAATATGCAATGATGATCTCCGGCGAAAAATGGCTTACAGAAAAAGCCAATAAAAAACAGGAATATTATAAAACCGCAAAAAATTCTAAAGACACTCCTTTTCATTTACTGGTTATTAAATGTAAAAATTACGATCATAATAGTAAATACATTTTGCCAATTAAGCCTTCTCCTAATCTACCGGAAATTCAATCTATTTATTGGTACCCTTCAACCTGTTTATTTGAAGGTACAGTTTTAAGTGAAGGCAGGGGCACGGCTAAACCCTTTGAATATTTTGGACATCCATATTTGCCCAAAAACCTTTTTAGATTTACACCAAAAAGCATGGAAGGCGCTAAGAAGCCCAAACAAAAAGATATAGTTTGCTATGGATGGAATTTATCCGGTACGCCTCAGCAAGTATTAAAAAAAGTTGATAATAGAATTCAGTTAAAGTGGATCATTCAGGCTTATAAATTATTTCCCGAGAAAGATAAATTTTTCCTCATGACCAATTCATTTAACAGGCTTGCAGGTAATGATGTTTTAATGCAACAGATTATTGATGGAGTATCAGAAGATGAAATAAGAAAAAGTTGGGAACCTGCTTTAAGTAATTATAAAACGATAAGGAAGAAATATTTGCTGTATAAAGATTTTACTCCCTAACACCCTAAAGGCGGAACTGGTGTTGCTTACATTTGCTGATGGTTGAAAAAAATATTTCCAATTTTAAGAGTGACCTCAGGATTGTTTTTATGGGTACCCCCGAATTTGCGGTGCCATCCCTTGATAAACTATTGCAATCAGAATATAATATTGTTGGGGTAATAACAGCCCCGGATAGACCTGCAGGCCGAGGAATGAATGTGCAGCAAAGTGCCATAAAAAAATTTGCTGCGGAAAAAGGCTTGCAAATTTTACAGCCTGTAAAATTAAAAGATCCTGAATTTTTACAACAATTGCAATCGCTGAAAGCCGATCTGCAGATAGTTGTGGCTTTTAGAATGTTGCCTGAAGTGGTTTGGAATATGCCGCCAATGGGTACTGTTAATCTGCATGGTTCAATGCTACCTCAATACCGTGGCGCCGCTCCAATTAATTGGGCTATCATAAATGGAGAAAAGGAAACGGGGGCAACAACTTTTAAATTGCAACATCAAATTGATACAGGTAATATTTTACTGCAGCAAAAAATAATAATAGGTGATGATGAAACTGCAGGAGAGTTGAATGATAAAATGAAAGCAGTTGGCGCTGACCTTTTACTAAGAACAGTTAACGGCTTAATAAATGAGTCATTTACAGAAACACCCCAATCATCGTCAGACCAGGAAGGTCAGACCATATTAAGAGAGGCTCCAAAAATTTCTACCGAAAATTTAAAAATTAATTGGAATAAAAATGTTGATGAGGTTTATAATCTTATTCGTGGACTTTCCCCTTACCCCGCAGCCTTTACTTTATTGAATAATAAAACTTTAAAAATATACAAATCACAAAAAGAAATTATTCAGCCAATAATTGCTGAAGGTAACTTTGAAACAGATAAAAAAACATTTTTAAAATTCGCATGTACTAATGGCTATATCTCAATCAAAGAATTGCAATTAGAAGGAAAGAAAAGAATGAGTATTGAAGACTTCCTGAGAGGGTTCCATTTCTAAAAGTTCCGTAAGCTTCTTTTAGGAAGATTTAGCAGGGGGGTAACTTATTGAACAATCAAATTTATTGTCATTCACACCCAACTCATCTGCCGCTGAATTACTGATGCGTATTAATAACCCACTATTTTGTTTTATATCAGGTATTGCATCTAATACTTTAGCATAAATAGTTTTACCATTGGCATTGTTGGTGATCTTCATTATGGTGCCAGGAACAGCGGTATTATGAAAGCAATAGTATTTACCATCCTGCCAGCCACTGGTTGTTTTAAAGGTAGCAGCAACACCGTTTTCACTTTGTAATGACCTGTTTTTTGTTTGATCAGTAAATAGTGTTTTAAATTTACCTCCATTAAAATTTATCGTTCCGCTTGGGGTAACTGTTAAGGCCTCAGCCTGTTTTGCCTGTACAGTTGGTTTTATTTCTTTCGTATTCTCTTCAGTAACTATTTCTTTCTTCTCCCGGTTGGTATCGGGGTTTACAATTTGTTTTTTATCATTTGATGGCCTTGTTGATAAATCTTTAGGAATAATTTTTAAACCTTCCGAAGCTAAAGGAGATTGATCTTTCAATACTTTTAAATAACCTATAATAATCTTAGAACCCGTACTCACAGCATCACCTGATAAATTGTTCCATTTTTTTAATGCATCCAATGGCACTTTATTATAATTTACGCTAACCCTAAATAATCCTTCCTTTGCCCGCATAACATGATAAACGGGTACTAGTGCTTCATTTTCTGTTGGAGCTTCACCTTGAGAAAAGTTGTTTGGTGCCAGAGGTATTTTAATTATTTGCCCAACTGCAAAGCCTTTTTCAAAAGTAAGCCCGTTATAAGGCGCCAGGTCTTTAGGAGAAACATTGTACAACCTGCCAACACTATAATAATTTTCTTTAGCTGCAACAGTATGTTTTATATAAAATTCAGGGGATTTGCCTTCTACAATCAGTAATTGATTTTGAGCTGTTGAGGTGTTGTAAAAAATTAAAAAGATAATGAATAATGAAAATATTTTCCTCATGATAAAAGTTTAAAATATCAGGGCATATTGATGATAATGGATTCTACAACAAAGATGAGATAAATAATTGTAATATGGGATGTGATAAGAGGTAGAAAAGTTAAAATGAAAAGTCGGCACAACATTTTCTATCTAAATAAAAACTTCAA
>JBBJOK010000331.1:0-3506 GCA_037721545.1 Chitinophagaceae bacterium | reverse complement strand
GTGCCGCCACTTAATGCTTTGCCAAGAATTAAAATATCAGGCCTTACATTTTCATGATCACAGCAAAGCATTTTCCCAGTTCGGCATAAGCCTGTCTGTATTTCATCTGCAATAAATAAAACATTTGCATCAGTACAATACTGTTTCACTTTTGCGAGGTAACCATCATCAGGTACAATTACACCAGCCTCTCCTTGTATTGGTTCAACCAGAAACCCAGCAACGTTTTTATCAGTTAAAGCATTAGCTAAAGCAGTCAAATCATTGAATGGAATTATTTCAAAGCCAGATGCAAAAGGGCCATAATTTTTTTTTGCAGTTGGGTCTGTACTAAAAGAAATTACACCTGTAGTTCTCCCATGAAAATTATGTTCACATACAATAATTTTTGCTTTATTTTCTGCAATACCCTTTACTTCATAAGCCCATTTGCGGCAAAGTTTAATTGCGGTTTCTACTGCTTCAACACCCGTATTCATAGGCAACACCTTATCATAGCCAAAATATTTTGTAATGAATTCAGCATATTCTCCCAATACATTATTATAAAACGCCCTGCTGGTTAAAGTCAACTTTTTAGATTGCTCAATTAATGCTTCAATAATTTTTGGGTGGCTATGGCCCTGGTTTACGGCAGAGTATGCACTAAGAAAATCATAATATTTTTTGCCATCAACATCCCAAACATGTACTCCACTACCTTTTGTAAGCACAACAGGCAAAGATTCATAGTTGTGGGCGTTATATCTGTCTTCAAGATCAATAAAATGTTTGCTTTTTTCAGGAACCATAACAGGGGTATGCATAAAATAAAATTATAAAAGAGAATAACAAATGATAAAACGGAAGAATTAAATCTTAAGGGGCGATATGGTTACGCCTTGTGATCGAGAAAATCCAGGTTCTGATCGAGGAAATAAGATATGTGTAGTATAGGTAACAAGCTTATAAATTGTTATCACAAGATAAAGCTTTTATGAATGAGTAAGATTAATTAAATTCAATAACCTCGTGAAAGTAATTGTTACCCGGCTTGTAGTCTATATTTTTTTCTTTTGTAAATATTCCAAAAACGCTGCTGCCGCTACCGCTCAGGCTGGCATACACAGCTCCTTTTTGATAGAGGTCTTCTTTAATTTGTTTTATTAGGGGGTATTCAGCAAACAGCGGAGCTTCAAAATCATTAAGTAACTGGTCTTTCCAGGTTTCTATCGGTTGCGAAATTATTTGTAGTACAGATATTTTTGGCTCCTGAGGAATTATTTTTGAGAAAGCCCATTTGGTATCACTATGAATACCCGGGTTGATAATTATTATTTTATAATTTGTAAGGTTAATATCTATTTGTTGTAATATTTCTCCGCGGCCTGTAGCAAAGCATGGCTTATTTATTATGAAAAAAGGGCAATCACTTCCCAACTGCAAAGCATAGTCAATTAGTTGTTGTGTTTTTAAGTGCAGTTTAAATTTTTCATTTAATAATTGCAAAGTGAAAGCTGCATCAGATGAGCCACCGCCTAAACCTGCACCCATTGGAATAACCTTATGCAAATGCATTTTTATCGCAGGTAGATGGGGAAAATCACGCTTTAATAAATTATATGCTTTAGTGCAAAGATTATCATCGCCATCTACGGGCAAGCCTGTAAGCGAAAATTCATTTTTTTCTTCTGCACTGATTATTTCTAAAATATCTGTAAATGGAATGGGGAAAAATATAGTTTCTAAATCATGAAAACCATCGTTTCTTCTGCGAATAATATTTAACCCAAGATTTATTTTACAATTTGGAAAAATGATCATACCCCTTAGTATTCTGAAGATTTAAATAGCTATGAAATGAATATTTAACCCCATTAGGGGTTCAGGGTATTATTACTTGCTCCTTGTTTTTATTTCATCTCTTATAGCAATTGCCTTAATGTAATCTTCATGTTCGAGAACATCAGCTAATAAGGTTTCCAATTCGGTGAGTGATAATTTTTTAAGATCATCTCTTGTGCCTGCATCTGTTTGAGAAACTGATCCACCTTTAGATTTTTTCTTTTTCTCGTCATCTTCCATTAAAATTCCGGCGCTGTCAAGGATATTATCAAAAGTAAAAATGGGGCAACCAAAACGTACAGCCAGCGCTACAGCATCAGAGGTTCTTGAGTCAATTTCCACCGTATCATTGTCAGTAGAGCAAACTAATTTAGAATAAAATATGCCTTCCTGTAAGTCGTTAATAATAACTTCATGTAGGTCAACATTAAAGGCCATCATAAAATTTTTCATCAGGTCGTGGGTAAGGGGGCGGCTGGGCTGCATACGTTCCAGGGCAACAGCAATTGCCTGCGCTTCAAAGCCGCCAATAACTATTGGTAAACGCCGTAAACCATTCACTTCACCAAGCACCACAGCATACGAATGCGTTTGCGTAATGCTGTGAGATAAGGCAACTATTTCCAATTCTATTTTCTTCATATCCTTGTTGCTGACTTTAACAGCAAATATAAAAAAGTTAATTGTAAGGAATGTAAAAGTGAAAATTTATATGTATTTCTTTGCGCCCCAATTGCACAAACCCCAAGTTAGCGGTATGCCCTTCTACGAACTGCACTCATTATTATAGAGCAATTATTAATTAGTCCATTAAACGGCAGGTAGGGACTTGTGCTAGCTACTCCTTTAATGGTTATTATAATGATATTGGTACAAGAGTTATACATTAAGGAAAGGGATTAGAAAACGCTTAATAAGATTTCCCTTTTAAATCATCAATTGATTTTCTAAGTGCAACTATTTCTTGTTTCAACTCCGCTACATCTTTCGCGCCTGCTACAGGTGCATCTTTTTCTTCAGCATCCCGCCCTATAAAAAATGTGGCAAAGGTGGCGGTGACATAACCAAAAATAGTGTATCCAAAAACTGCTATTAAAAATGCAAGTCCTCTGCCTTCAGGAGTGGAAGGATTAAATTCATTACCTGCTGTTATAACCCGCATGGCTGTCCACCATAAAGCCATACCGTAACTATCAAAACCTGCATTTGGATTTTCAAGCGCATACATACCGGCTGCACCTGCAAAAGTTACTATAAGGGTAATCATAAAAACATAACCAAAGGCTCTCCGTTTCATTGTCGCACCCAGGCTTTTCATACTTCTGTTTAAAGAAGAAACAATTCGGACAAGCCTGATGCCTCGTAAGCCCCGCAGCAAACGAACAAATCTAAAAACACGAAAGACCCTTAAAGCAGGAATAATAAGGGAGATAGCGGTTAACCAGTTCTTTTTGAAAAAATCAACTTTAACCGGTGCTAAAATAAATTTGATAAAAAAGTCAATAATAAAAATTATCCAGATTGTTAAGCTTGCATACTCAAGTGGTTTATTCAAGCCCCATATCAATTCAATCACCAATAGAACCAGCCATACAAAGCCTAAGAAAATCATTGGACCTTCTAAGAGTTTTTCTATTGAAGTAAGAAGTTTTTTTCTTTCGTTAATTAGTTGCCCTTTCATG
>JBBJOK010000330.1:0-3522 GCA_037721545.1 Chitinophagaceae bacterium | reverse complement strand
GCAGGTTTACAGGGCACCACCGCATATACAAGAATAATAAAATATGATATGGCAATTCGTAAACCAATTGCTGAATACGCATATCGTTTAGAACCTGTAGCACATCCTGCAACACCGACAAATGCGTTTATGGTAAATGGCGTAACAGATATTCTTTCTATTGCTGAAAATACGTTGCTGGTAATAGAACGGTCCTATTCTACAGGTAAAAAAGCAAGCACTATTCGTGTTTACAGTACTGATTTATCCAATGCTTCTAACATTTTAAATACTGAATCCCTGATACAAAATCCAGCCAAAAATATTGCCTTAAAAAAATTATTGATAAATATGGATTCGTTGGGAATTTATATAGATAATATTGAAGGTGTAACTTTTGGCCCTGAGCTACCTAACGGAAATAAGACATTGATCTTTGTATCAGATAATAATTTTTCTAGAGATCAAAAAACGCAGTTTATTTTATTTGAAGTAGTGAATTAATCTTTGATCTTCACAATTATAACCAGCGTTTCTTACAATAACTTTAATTTTTTCAGGATTAAGACCAGCTGTTTCAATTCGTAATATTTATCGGCATTTTTAAGGAGGCAATTACTGTAAAAGTTAAAAGATTTCTAAGATTTTTTTTAAAGTTCTTTTATTAGCTCCATCAATTCTTTTTCTTCCAAAACAAAACGCTGAGATCCATTATTGTTCCAATGCCATTTAATTAAAGAGATTTTTCCGTCGGCTATTTCTATACCGGTAATGTCACCATCATTATAACAACAGCAGCCTCCATTAAAGTATGAAGGCTTTAGCTTACTATTTTTTTCAGCCGTTGCAATTTTATTTTCATTTATCGTATTGTTAGGATGATCTGAATACAACCCTGATGCAAATACGGGTTTATGTGTATGGCCGGTAATTAATAATAAATTTTTCCGCCTGCTGCTCCAGTCATGCATCATAATATTATGTTTATCACGAAGCGTATAATCTTTGGCCGGGGTATTAATATTTATGCGCAAATACCTTTGCAAACGGCGCCAAACATGAGCCACCATCCATGTGCTAAAAGCATTATTATCACTTAACTTATCGCCCTGATGCCCATGGGTTAAAAAAATGGAAAGTGGGGTATCGTTTATATTTAGTTTTAATAAAATGCCCTCATACACCGGTAAAGGCAAGGTGAAAATATCTTTAAACCAGATATCCACGTCCAGTTTATTTTTCCACGTTAGATCATGATTACCAAATGTTTTAAAATATTTATTTTTAAATTGAAATTTTGCTTCCCGTTTTAAAGCTGTGATATTTTTTGAAATAACTTCTTTTGGATCATATTTCCATAATTCTTCAGCATCACCAAGGTTTATGTATGTAAATTTATTAAGCAGGTAATGATCTAGCGCAGCTAAATAATTGGGCTCATTGTTTGCAAAATCATCCCCGTGATCTCTGTTGCCTTTATGATGATCACTAAAAATTATGAATCTATCTTTTAAATGATCAACTTCAATAACAATCCCCTTGTTGCCAATGTTTTTGGTGATATATCTTAAAAGCCTGCTTAATGAACTGAAAACGTCCTGTCTTTTAGGGGACGAAGCCTGGGATGCAAGGCGGGTAAGAAATGGGCCAAATATTTTTCTAAGGAGTTGTCTCAATTTTTTTTCAGGAAAAAGTGTTATGGTAACTGCGGCTGTTGTTCTTCACGAGAAACCGGAACAGCACCAAAATATTTACCAATAAAAGGGAATTTTTGGAATTCCTTTCTTTCTACTCTTGCTATGAATACAATAAACATTGATAAAAATATGGTTGCTGTTACCATCGAAAACCAAAAAGGCTGATACATATAGATGAGTGATTTATGGATCAAAAAAATGACCACTGCAAACACGAGATAGGCAATAAGTTTTTTGCTGGCATATGGGATTGAATAAAATTTTTGGCCTAAAAAATAAGATGATGCCATCATAAATAAGTAGCAGCTAAAAGTTGCCCACGCACTACCGGTGTAACCAAATTTAGGAATCCACCAGATATTTAAAACCACAGTAATAACGGCACCGGCTATTGTAATTGCTGCGCCGTACCAATTATTGTTGGTAAGCTTATACCATACCGAAAGGTTATAATAAATTCCAAGAAATACATTGCCCAACGCTAATATGGGTACTATGTGTATACCTTCACCATATTCACTATATTTTAGTGTAAGTATTTTTTGAAACAGATCAAGATAAAGCCCTATAACCAAAAACATACAACAACAGGCTATAACAAAAAACTTCATTACCCTTGCATATGTTTTTTTTGCATTTTCCTTTTTAGATTGATTGAAGAAAAATGGCTCAGCAGCCATACGGAACATTTGTATAAAAATTGTTATCAAAATAGCCAGCCTGTAATTTGCTCCAAAAATTCCCAATTGTTCTTTCGCTTCCTGCGGGGAAATAGGAACAATATATTGATATACTAACCGGCTAAGCATTTCGTTGATCATTCCTCCCAATCCTACAATTATAAGTGGGTAAGAATATTTCATAACTTCTTTCCATAGTTTACCATTGAATGAAAAACGCATTGTATTAAATTCTTTCAACAGTAAAATGAAGGTTATCATACTGCCTGCCAAATTACCTATAAGATAATAACCAATGCCAATGGAAGGATCGTAAAATAGTAACAAAGGGCTTTTTGGATCTTTAGCTGCAATACCAGGGCATACGCCTAAAAAATAAATTACAATCAACACATTTATTACAATACTAAACATCCTGACAAAAGCATATTTACGCGGCCTGCCTTCCTGCCTGAGTTTGGCAAAAGGCAAGGTAGATAATGTATCAAAAAATATTATCCAGGCTACCCAACTGAAGTATTCAGGATGGTTAGGCATGTAAGTAGCTGTTGCAAGATCTTGACTGAAAAAAAGAAGTAAAGCAGTAAATAAAATGGTGGTAATCGCGACTGATATATTCAAAGTGCTGTACAGTTCATCTTTATTTTTGTTTTGAACAAAACGGAAATAACTGGTTTCAACTCCGTATGTAAAAAGAATATTTAGAAATGGAATAATGGCATAGATAGTCACTATATCAGCAGTGTCTGCAGCATGATAGATATAAGCAAGAGAGAAATTTAGTATATATCCAATAAACCTGCTGGATATTGTAGGAAGCCCATACCAAAGCGTTTGCCCTGCTAATATTTTTATACTCAATTAATGGGTTTTAAAAAGTAAATTTAGTTGTATAATTTTTAATTACTGAAATGGTAGCCTTGCAACCTTTTCTAACGTTAGTGTATCTTACAGGATGATGCAGATGATTTTCAAAAAAGAAAAAAGAGGATTGAACAACAAATAGAAGACGATCAAAAAGATCAGCTTCTTGAAATTGAAAAGCAAAAACAGGTTTTAGAAGCATTAATAGGCAGGCAGAAGTAACCGAAAATAATTTTGGTTTGGAAGATAAGAGTATGCTCAATTAAGTGTGTCAATTTAAAATTAATTAAATTGACATACAA
>JBBJOK010000329.1:0-3530 GCA_037721545.1 Chitinophagaceae bacterium | reverse complement strand
TAATATAGTAAGTGAAGTGACTTTATTACAAAATAAAAAAAAAATCTGGAAAGGATAGTTCAAAAGGAATTTAGCTAGGTTGCTCATGCAGCTTTAAATTTGCATTTGGATACTCCAAATATACTCATTAAGTATTATAAAAAGTAGATTCTTAGGAAGATATATTATCCCTTTTTTTATTCAATCATAGCCTGCGAGGTTAAGCTCCTTTTTATTGGATCGGGATTTCAATACAACTCTTATCATTTGTAATACTACTGCAAGCATTATTAAGCTCAAGCCATAATAAAACCCGGCACTCAAATAGTTATTTTCCTTAAAAATTATAAAAGCCAGTATTATCCCATAAATAGGTTCTAGATTATACGCAAGGTTTGCAGTGAAAGGTGATATTTTTTTTAAAGCATTTAAAGCAAGAATAAAAGTGAATACAGTACATAGCCAGGCTAGTACCAATAACCAAAGCCAGTCAGTTGTTGTGGGAAGATAATATTCAGCCGGAAATAGTATCAAATACAAGGGCATAATAAATGTAAGCGCTATCAGTCCCCCGCCCATTTCATACAACGTAACTGTTTTTGAAGAAAATTGCTGCAAGAGATTTTTATTAAATATTGGAAAAAGGCTTGCAAGCATTGCTGAAATTATTCCAAACAAAATTCCCATCTTATACTCAGGATAAAAATCAAAAATTAAATAAATACCGGCAATGGCTAACAAACCCAAGAATACTTCAATAAAATCAATCCTTCTTTTCATAATTATAGGGTCCAAAAAAGCTGTAAAAAATCCTATAGCAGATAAACATGTAAGTGAAACTGAAACATTTGAATATTTAATGCTTCCATAGAATGTAACCCAATGCAATGCAACAATGGCACCTACACCAAAAAATTTAAAAGTACTTTTTAAAGGTATAATTTTTAGCTCTTTTCTAAAATATAAAAAAGCCAACAATGTGATCACGGTTATGAGCATTCTATACCAAACCAGCATCCCTTCATGCAGGGTTATCAGCTTACCTAATATAGCTGTGAATCCAGCTAAAAACACCGCAATGTGTAATTGAATAAACGCCTTTTTCATGCAGCCGCAAAAGTAACGCCTTTCACGTTTGGGCCTTATTAACAATCCATTGTAAACAAAAATATTTTAGCGGTTGTATTTCTAAGCGTCATAGTTTTATATTTGCTGCACTTTTAGCATAAACCATTCAATAGAATTTTTCCTTCCGCACAAAAGCGGAATGCTTAACTAAGCTTCGCATAGCGTAGCGGGTTTCACGAATAAAACCAAACTATGAGCTTTAAAAAGATCAACAACATCACGGGCTGGGCAGTTTTCCTGATAGCATCTACTGTTTATTTAATGACAATGGAAGCAACCGGAAGTTTTTGGGATACAGGAGAATTTATTTCCAGTGCATATAAACTTCAAATCCCTCATCCTCCGGGGGCTCCTTTATTCGTGCTACTTGGAAGGTTATTTACAATCCCTCTTGATCCAAATAATGCAGCCCTCGGTGTAAACACAATGAGTGCCCTTGCCAGTGCATTTACAATATTATTTTTATTCTGGACAATTACTCACTTTGCCAGAAAAATAATTCAAAATCATGTTGACGTTTTAACCGGCAATCAGGTTTTTAGCATAATGTCAGCCGGTGTTGTTGGCGCTCTTGCTTATACTTTTTCAGATTCATTTTGGTACAGTGCTGTTGAGGGCGAAGTGTATGCAATGTCATCATTTTTTACAGCCATTGTATTTTGGGCTGCACTTAAATGGGAAGATGAAGTTACACAGGAACAGCTTGCAGGCGTTAAAGGAAATTTTACGAGAGCGGACCGCTGGCTTATTTTAATATTTTATATGATTGGTTTAGCGGTAGGTGTTCACTTGTTGAATATTCTTACCATACCGGCCATTGTTATGATCTACTATTTTAAAAAATACAAGGTTACACGCAAAGGCACTTTTTACGCATTTTTAATTGGCTGTATAATTACCGGTATTGTACAGGTACCTATGATACAATGGACAATTAAATTAGCAGGACAGTTTGATATATTATTTAAAAATTCTTTTGGACTGCCCTTTTTCTTTGGCTTTGGTTTTTTCTTTGTGTTACTGGGTGTTTTAATTTTTTATAGTATTAGAATTGCCAATAAAAGAAACTGGAATTTTTTGAAATTGGCCATGTGGAGTTTTGCGTTTGTGCTTCTTGGTTTTTCTACATATTACACAACACTTATCCGTTCCAATGCAGATCCTTCAGTAGACATGTTTAATGTTGATAATCCTGTTAGTCTTGTTGGTTATTTAGGCCGTGAGCAGTATGGTGATTGGCCAGTATTATATGGCCAGGATTTTACCGCTGAAATAGTTGAGCAAAAGCCTGTTGATACTTATGTACGGGGAAAAGAAAAGTATGAAAAGAAAGGAAAGAAATATGTAACAGAATATGCATCTGAAGACAAACATTTGTTTCCACGTATGTGGGATGCAAGTAATGACCAGGGACATGCGGATTATTATTTAGGTTTTACGGATAATGTTTCCAGAGATCCTAAAACGGGGGCTTATGATGGTAAACCTACAATGGCAGATAATATAAAGTATGCCATCGGATATCAAACCAACTGGATGTACCTTCGATATTTTATGTGGAACTTTGCAGGCAAGCAAAATGATCTGCAGGGAATTGATATTGGGAATAGAAGAGATGGAAACTGGAAAACAGGAATTTCTTTCTTAGATAATATCAGGCTAAGCGATCAAAGTAAAATGCCTGATACTTTAAAACATAATAAGGCAAATAATAAGCTTTTTGCTTTGCCATTAATTTTAGGAATTCTTGGCTTAATTTATCAATACAAAAAAGATAAACGGGATGCATTTGTTGTTGGTCTTCTTTTCTTTTTTACCGGGTTTGCTATTGTATTCTATCTTAATCAGGCTGGTAACCAGCCAAGGGAAAGGGATTATGCTTATGTGGGATCATTTTATGCTTTTGCCATCTGGATAGGCTTGGGTGTATTGTTTGTAAAAGAGCAGCTCAATAAATTAATGGATAACAAAATTGCCGGTTATGTTGCGGCAGCGGTATGTACATTGGCAGTGCCAGTATTAATGGCTAGTGAGGAGTGGGACGACCATGATAGAAGTAAAAAAGTTTTAGCAAGAGACCTTGCTATTGATTATTTAGAAAGCTGTGCACCCAACGCCATTCTTATAACTTTCGGTGATAATGATACTTACCCATTATGGTATGCGCAGGAAGTACATGGAATACGCAGGGATATTCGTGTAATAAATTCCAGCTTATTAGGAACTGATTGGTATATCAATCAATTACGATATAAATTAAATCAAAGTGATCCTGTAGATCTGGTATGGTCTGCCGAACAGATATTAGGAAGTAAAAGAGATGCAGTATATTTTTTTCCCGATCTTCCCGGTGCAACTGTTGATCAGAATCAACCGGTTGATCTTTACACATTGCTTAAGGATTATGCAGGTAGTGATGATCC
>JBBJOK010000328.1:0-3535 GCA_037721545.1 Chitinophagaceae bacterium | reverse complement strand
AGTATCCAATTAAAACAGTGCGATTAAAAGAGAAAGGAAAATCAACGTTAGATGGGCGGCGACTTTGGTTTGATGAAACTTTTGGAAGATTAAATACAGAAGAGAAAGGAATCTTACTCGGAAATTTTGATGGGGATGATAAAATATTAGTTATTGATTATGATGGTAATTATGAAATTATAGATCAGGAGCTTACCCAGCGGTTTGATGTTAAGAATATTGCTTTGATTGAAAAGTTTTCTCCTGAAAAAATAGTTACTGCCGTTTATTTGGATAAAGACAAATTACAATTTAATATTAAGCGTTTTAAAATTGAAACTACAACCCTTCATAGCAAATTCTTTTTTATTAAAGAGGGCGAGGGAAACAAATTAATAAAAGTAAGTACAGATGAGGAGCCCATACTTGCTGTGCAAAGCGGTAGGGGAGCGCAGGTGCGTAAGGCAAAAATAAAATTAAACAAGATGGTGGAGATTATGGGTTGGCGGGCTATTGGCACCAAACTTACTGATTTTAATAAAAGTGTTGAAATGGAGTGGGATAAAAAAGATAAAGAAAACCCGCAAACGCAATTATTTTAAAATGGTGTTGAATGTTAGGTGTAAGTGTTGAATTGCTTTCACGTAACACCTATCAATTAAAACATAAAACAAAATTTTAGGGGCTGTCAACATTAGTACTGTCATCAGCTTTTGTTCCGGCTATACGCTACAAGTTGCCCGCTTTCGCTCAAGCCTGAGGAAGGGCAAGCTTTCCGCTACTATCCGGCAGCCAGTGAACAAAACTGCATCAGTCAACAATTAAATTATATCTCCAGCAAAAGTTTATCTACAAATTGTCTACTCATATCTTTTATCATGTTATCATACAGTTCAAGGTAATCCCCTGTCATCTTTTTTATTGATTGTAAAAATTTTAGATCAAGCGGCTTAGAAGGATCAGCAACCGTAATGGCACCTTTTTTTGTTTCAATATTATCTTTTAATATTCTGTAGCCAATCGTAATATCCTGTTTTTGTGGATCAATAAAAACCCTGCCCCATTGCACATAATACACTACAAAAAATGCCAGGTGATCACGGTAAGTTAATGAAAACGTGGTAGGCACTTTATTTATAGTTAGCTCTATTTTTTGCCCATTGAGTTTTTCTTTCAGCTTTTTTGTATTCGCATATTGAATAATAGTAGAATTAATATTGGCAATGGGGATATAAGAGTTAAGCGTTGGTATCCGCGACCATTCAAACCGCCAGTAAAATAGTAATGGCAAAACTTTATCTTTTCCCTTAGCGGTAACAGATGCAGCTTCTGTTTTAAGTAACCCCGGTGTATTGATGGTGATATAATCACTGGTTTTTAATTTGGTGGTCAAGCCGCCTTCATACTCCTCAATTATATTATCCATTTTTTTTGTTGTAAGGCAGCTGCTCAGAAATAGGGCAATAACAATAGTGGTTATAAGATGTTTCATATTACTTCTTTTATTTTGCAAAGGTGAAGGTTATAGGTTGCTCCCGATAGGCATTTACAGCTTTGCCGTTTTGCATAGCAGGCTTCCAGCGGGGACTGCTCTCAATTATTTCAACAGCAAGTTTAGCAAGCTTCGTTCTCTTCATGGTTATAGCCTGTACATTGCTTACAAGGCCGTCCTTACCTACAATAAACCTAACCCGGCATGTTCCCTGGTCCTTATTTTTAAAACTATTAAAATCACCATTATTCATGCCTTTAGATATAAATTTGTTCCATGCAGCATCACCTCCGGGAAAGGATGCCTCCACTTCAACCTTGTCTAATACCTTTTCTTTTGTAGTATCTATTTGCGAAAATGTTTGTTGAAAAGTAAGAAGCAATAAAAAGATGCCTGTACATCTTATTAGTATTTTTGTCATAGTGTTAGTTTGGTTGTTTAGGTAATATAATTACGGGGTGAATATAAATAAATTTTTTTTCAGATATAATAATTCGCAGGGATAAAAGCGATTTTCTTATTTGTCGGACACTCTTTCCTATTGGGTCGAAGAACCCTACCATGGTTCATATCTCACGAACCATTTCAAAATTCATTTTGCAAATCTTTAAGAAATGGAAATGGAGTTGTATGCAGTTCATAAAATGCAGCTGAAGAATACTTATACTCACATGGCTCTTTTGCAAGTTGCCAATGTTCTGCAACCGGATTATGATGTATGTAGCCCAGTTTCTGAAACGCAATGTCTTTACAATATAAAATTAATGGAAACATTGTCAATGATACAAAAGCTTTAAAGAAAGAAGGCTGAATGACTATCAATTTATGGGAATGTGATCTTAAACCTTTGAAGGTTACAAAAGCACTTCAATCTATTCAAAAAACTTTCCTAACAATTTCCAAAAGGTTATCCAACGTGACTTAAAAGCCACCAATAATTTAATCCAAACATGTTAGTATTGCATAATGAATACTGAAAAAGTTTATTCCTTGTGTGAGGCAGTTGCAGATATTAGTTATATCGCTGCTAAGCAAAATTATAGGTCAGAAGATAGTAGAGACATGATTAATCAATTTATAGAATGGGCTAAAGAATTTGAATACTTACATAAGCATATACAATGGGGAGTCAACTCGCCATTAGACTATATCGAATCAATTGATTATTTTACTTTGTTTAAAATAAATCAATGGTGTAATGTATGAAAGAAGGACAAAAACTTTGGACAAGAGAAGAATTAATTCTTGCCATAAATCTTTATTGTAAACTTCCATTTGGCAAAATGCATTCACGCAATGCGGAGATAAAACAGCTTGCAGAATTAATTGGACGAACTCCTTCATCAATTGCTTTAAAACTTGGCAACTTCGCAAGCTTTGACCCAACTTTAAAACAAAGGGGAATCGTTGGCGCTTCAAATGCAAGCAAACTCGACAAACAAATATGGGAGGAGTTTTATAATAATTGGGATTCAGCATTAATAGAAAGCGAAAAATTGTTAGCAAGTAGAAAACATACGACGATTGAAAAACTCAATGAAGTTGACTTAAGGGATTTAAATAAAGAAGGTTTAAACAAAGAAAGACTAGTGAAAACCAGAATCAACCAATGTATTTTTAGAAAGATGATATTAGCTACTTACAATAACGCATGTTGCATTACAGGTATTGATAACTCACAACTCTTAGTTGCAAGTCATATTATAGGTTGGCAAAAAGATGAAAAAAATAGATTAAATCCTACTAATGGACTTTGTTTAAATGCTTTACATGATAAAGCGTTTGATAACAACTTAATTACAATCTCGGCAGATGATTACACTTTAAAAATTTCATCGAAATTGAAAACCAAAAATTTGTTACAGAGTATTGAACAAAACTTTTTTAGATTTGAAAACAAAGAAATCAAATTGCCTGATAAATTTTTACCATCGAAAGAGTTTTTAAAAATTCATAACGATTCTTTTAATTCATAATTCCTCCACTAGCGCAAGAATGAGGCGGGGGTTTTGTGCATTTGCTTCTTGTGCTTTGTAATTCTTTTATATGTCACAAGAAGCAAGG
>JBBJOK010000327.1:0-3539 GCA_037721545.1 Chitinophagaceae bacterium | reverse complement strand
ATTTTTGTTCAGGTAAATCGTTTATAATCTATTTTGGGACGGGAAATATATAAAATTTAACTGTTAAGTTGCCAGATTGAATAATTAAGCAGGGTAGCGAAGCATACCCATAAAATGTATGGTACCATAAGCCAGCCTGCATTTTTTGAAATTTTGTAAAAATAAAATGTGGTTACAATTATCATTACCAGTAAAACTAAAATCTCTGCAAAAGCCCATCCGGGTTGCCGGGCATAAAAGAAAATAACCGACCAGAAAAAGTTTAATAAAAGTTGAACAAAATAAAATGCAATCGCTCTTTTTTTTAGATCATAACTAACAATATTATTCTTCCAGATTAAAAAAAATGCAATACCCATAAGAATATAAAGGATTGTCCATACCGGGGCAAACAACCACGAAGGTGGATTGAAGAAGGGTTTTTGTAATGTTACGAACCAGGTTTTTACAGAAGTTGCCGTAAAATAACTGCTTACCCAGCCCACCATAACCGGTAAAACAACAGATATAATTAATTTGTAAAAAGGCTTCATAATAATTGTGTTTAAAATGCGATAATTGCTTACCAATACGTAAACCTGATTTAGCAATCATACATCATACGGCGAAAATAGTTGTGAGCAAACCTTGCAAACATTTACGCTTTCGCGTACACAAGTTAGCTTCCTTCTCCATGGTTCGTATCTCACGAATCACTTCCAATATTTCCATGTGAGTAAAAGTATTCTTTAGCTGCATTTTATGAATTGCAAACAAATTCTTTTCCCTTTCTTTGAAATGGTTCGTGAGACTCGGACCATGGTAGGGCAAGAACTACAAAGCACAAGAAGCAAATGCACAAAACCCCCGTCTCATTCTTATGCTATTGGAGGCCTGTGTAGAAATGGTAAAGCTGATTATGAATAAGCTCGGAGTGGAAACAAAAGAATAATTTATACCCTCTCGAAAGGCAGGCCACAGCCACGCCGTCAGAACGGGATTTTCTATATCTTTAGTTACTTTCCATTTTAAACCAAAACTATGATTAGGAGAATATTCTTTTTTATTACTGTCCTGCTGTTTACAGTAACTGCATTTGCACAATCAGAATATTTTTACCCGGGCGCAGGGAATATGAACCCCGCAATCCCCACACCTGAAAAATTTTTAGGCTATACCATCGGTGCCAATCATACCAGGCACGATAAGCTCGTAGAATATTTTAAAGAACTGGATCGTTTGTCTGACCGGGTAACTATGAAGGTGATTGGAAAAACATTTGAGCTTCGTGAACAGGTAACCGCCATTTTTACATCACCCTCCAATCATCAGCGGCTGGAAGAAATACGAAAAGCAAATATTGCCGGCCAGGTCACTGGTACTACAGAAAATATCCCTTTGGTAATTCATCTTGGGTATAATGTCCATGGCAATGAACCCTCCAGCAGCGAAGCAGCCATGCTGACTGCTTACTACCTCACTGCATCGGAAAATGAGGAGACAATAAAATGGCTGAGTGAAATGGTGATGCTGATGGATCCTGTTATCAATCCTGACGGACGTGACCGTCATTCTCATTGGGCCAATATGCATAAAGCCTCACCGGTGGTGGCCGATCCGCTTGACCGGGAGCATACAGAAATATGGCCGGGAGGAAGGTTTAATCATTACTGGTTTGATCTGAACCGTGATTGGTTCCTTGGTACTTTTCCTGAAACTAGAAACCGTATAAAATTTTTTCATCATTGGCGGCCTTATGTACAAACAGATCATCATGAAATGGGAACTAATGCCACTTTTTATTTTGACCCGGGAGAAGATGCCAGTAATAACCCCGTAGTGCCCGATTATTTATACAAAACTGTTTATCCAAAATATGCAGAGTATTTTTCCCAGGCCACAGATAAGATCGGTTCCATGTATTTTACCAAGGAAGCCTATGATAAACTCTATCCGGGTTATGGCAGCAGCTATATCAATTTCTACGGAGGAGCTGGATTTTTATTTGAACAGGGCAGCAGCCGTGGTCATGTTCAGGAAACAAACACCATTCCTATCACTTTTGCTTTTACTATCCGCAACCAGTTTACCGCATCACTCACTACTGTGCGGGCATCACTGAAGGAAAAACCTATGCTGCTTAAAATGCGGAAAGAATTTTACCGTGCATCCAAAGAGCAACAGGCCAAATCGCCCATCAAAGGATACTTGTTTGGCGATGCCAATGATGCAACAAGAACAAATGCGTTTATCAGTATGCTTTTACTCCATGAGATTGAGGTGTATGAAGTAAATAATACAACTAACGGCGATGGAAAAATTTTTGAAGCAGGAAAAACTTATTATGTTCCCACGGCACAGGATAATTATATTATGATACGTTCTGTTTTTGAAAAACAGATTACTTATATCGACAGTTCGTTTTATGATGCATCGGCATGGAGCCTTGTGCATGCTTACAACCTTCCGTATGCTGAACTAAAAACTTCTTTTAACCCGGGTAACCGGGTAACAGTACTTCCTGTTCATGTTCCCCCTACCCCGCCCAGGAGCAATTATGCTTATGTAATCAGCAATACAGATTATAATATTCATAAAGCCATTTATCATTTGCAGAAGGAAGGAGTGATTGTTCAATCTGCTTTCCGGCCTTTTACTGCATTAATAAACGGGAAAAATAAAAATTTCGGCTATGGCACAGTTATTATTCCGGTGAACCAGCAAAAAATTTCCGTTGACTCATTGCATCGTGCCATTACTGCGGCTGCTGTTCAATCTGCCATTACGATTTACAGTGTAAATACCGGGTACAATGCCGGCGGAATAGACATGGGCAGCGGGTATGTTCGTACACTGATCAAACCGGAAGTGGTAATGATAATAGGCACGGGTGTGGCGGCTTCGGAGGCAGGATTTATCTGGCACCTGCTGGATCAGCGATTGCAAATGCCGATCACCAAAATGGACATATTGAATATTGGCGGTGCTAACCTGAAGCGGTACAATACTATGATCCTCGTTTCGGGGAATTATTCTTTGCTTGATAAAACCAACACTGATAAAATAAAAGCATGGGTGCAGGCGGGCAATACATTGATCACCATAAAAACAGGCACTGAATGGGCTATCAAAAATGGATTCACCAAAGAAAAATTATTACCTGTTGACAGTGCCAAAGGAATTCCTGCCCGGCAGAATTTTGATATGGCGGTGCATATTGAAGGCGCCAAAGCTATGGGTGGTTCTATTTTCCGGGTTGATCTTGATACTACACATCCCATAGGTTTTGGATTCACCAACCGCAAAGTATCTGTTTACAGGAACGGGCTTACCTTTTTGCAACCCAGCGCTAATCCTTACAGTACAGTTACACAATATAACAAGGATCCGCTGATCGGAGGATACATTCATCCAACCACCCTTAAAAAGGTGAAAAACTCTGCATCCATTTTAATAGGTAAAGAAGGAAGCGGAAGAGTGATTATGTTCAGTGATGATCCCAATTTTCGGGGTACCTGGTATGGTACGAATAAACTTTTTCTGAATGCATTGTTTTATGG
>JBBJOK010000326.1:0-3539 GCA_037721545.1 Chitinophagaceae bacterium | reverse complement strand
GACATTGTCATTTTATTATGCGTAACAATTATGAATTGAGATTCTTTGCTGAACTGCCTGATCATTTGTGTGAACTTTCCAACATTGGCATCGTCCAGCGGAGCATCTACCTCATCCAAAATACAAAACGGCGCAGGCTTAATTAAATAGATGGCAAACAATAGCGCAGTAGCTGTTAGGGTTTTTTCTCCGCCACTTAACTGTGTAATTGAAGTGGGGCGCTTACCTTTTGGCTTTGCAATTATATCAACTCCGGTTTCCGCAAGGTCGTCCGGATTTTCAAGGATCATATCTGCAGTATCATCTTCTGTAAACAAAGCCTGGAAAACTTTTTTGAAGTTTTCTCTTACTTTATTAAATGTATCAAGAAATTGCTGATTGGCAGTTGCTTCTACTTCCTGTATAGTTTGCATCAATGATTCCTTTGCAGTAATCAAATCATTCTTTTGTTCTAAAATAAATTCATAGCGCTTTTTCATTTCCGTAAAAGCTTCAATGGCAGTAGGATTAATTTCTCCCATATTTTCTAACCGCTTTTTCATGCGGTCATTTTTTTCCTGCAATTCTTCCAAAGATGTTTCACTCGTTCTTTCTTCATCAAGGATGGCATCAAGATCAACTTTAAACTCTACACTTAATCTTTCTTTCATGCCTGCAAGCTGTAGTTTTAATTCATTTAGCCTGTCCTTAATTTCGTTAAGCAAATGATCAATCTGTTCTTTAGATTTTTGCTTTAACCGCAGTTCACTTTCTTTTTCATTCAGCGCATTTCTAAAATTATAATATGCCTGATCTGCTTCATTTAATTTTCTTTCTTCCTCTTCTTTATTTTTAAGCATAGATAACACAGCAGCTTCCAGATCACTTAGCAAGGCTGCTGTTTCAGTAATGTTTTCGGCTGATTCTGACAGCTGTTTATTACTGTTTTCTATTTGTATGTTTAAGTCATTAAGCTGATTGGATTTAAATTCTAATTCCTGCTGTAGTGCAGTAAGCTTGCTTTGCTGACGGGTTAACACCAGGTTATTTTCATTAAACAAATTATTAACCGAATTATACTCCTGTTCTACAACAAGATAATCCTGCTCTGCCGCCTGCATGTTGCCGGTTAGTTCTTCAAATTGGGTATTAAAAGTTGTAAGATCTGTTCTTGTAGCCGCAATTGATTGGTGATTAGATTCTAATTGTGATTGTAAGTTTTTTAACCTTTCAGAACTTGTTTCTTCTGTATGATTTATGTTCTCGAGTTTATTTTGTAATGAGAAAACCGTATTGGTTAGCACATTTATATCCTGCTGTGTTTGATTGATGGCATTCTCTTTCAGCTCCTGATTAAAAGCAATTACTTCATTGGATCGGGTGCTTATAACTGCTTTTAATTCGTTCACAATTTTTTCCTGGGTGGCGATTTCTCCCGTTAACTTTTCCATGTTTTTTACCCGGCCAATCTTCTTTCCTTCAAACAAACCCACGCTTCCACCTGCTAAAAAATATTTCCCTTTTACATATTTGCCATGTTTTTCCAACACCACAGCACCATTACTATTTTGCAAGGCATCTTCATTTTCGGCAATAAAAACATTGGCTAATAAATAATTAGCCAGGCTGTGGTATTTTTCATCTACCTCAATAACATTTAATGCTGGAATTAAATCAGCAGGTGTTTCAGTTTCTAAAACATTTGCTTCATTTAATTGGTCGAGTAAAAAGAAATTAGCTTTGCCTTTTTTATTATCATCCAATAAATGAACAGCTTGTAAACCTTCCTCAAGATTTTCAACTACATAATAATTGAGATAGGGTTCTAATACATTTTCTACAGCAGCACGGTATTCCTCGTTTACATAAATAATATCAGAAAGAATCGGTGCTGTATGATTCCATCCTGCATTATTATGAAGGAATTTAACGCTTTCCGGATAGCCTTCCATTGTATCAATCAGGCTTTTTAAAAGATCGTGTTCATTTTTTCTTGCATCAAGTTTACGGCTTTCACCTGCCATTTCATTTCTTAGGCCCTCCAGCAGCGCCTGTGTTTGCAATATCTGTTCTTTGGTAAATTCATTATGCTGTTGCAATTGTGAAAGATCAGTTTTCTTTTGCTCCAGCTCACCTGACCTTATTTCTTTTTCTTTTTCTAATTCTTTAAGTTGAGTTTGACGAAGTTTCTTTTCTTCTTCAATTTGTTCAATGGCTTTTTGTAAATTATGAATTGATGTATCTGCTACGGCTACTTTTTTCTCAGCTTCAAACTGGTTACGCTGAATAGTTTGGTGGCCTTTTCTTAATTCATCAACTGCAAATCTTTTTTCATCAAAAACCTTTCTTTTTTCTTCAACATCATTTTTTAAAGAATCCAGTTGTATTTTAAGCTCATTTAATTTTGTATCCTCATCTTGTATTTGCTGATGGGTAAAACGGATACTCTCGTCAATACCTTTCAATTGACCTTGTGCAGTATGTAAAAAATCTTTTAAACTTGTTTCTCTTTCTTTTAAATATTGCAACCGCTGAGCACTAAGGCTTTTTTCACTCTCTTTATTTCTAACTGTATTGTGCAACTCATTAAAAGCATATTGCAATTCCTGCAACCCTTTTTCCTTTTCAATAAAGTGAACCTTTTCTTTTTCTATCACCGCTTCTTCTGTTGCAATAGAAGTTTCTAATTGTACCCGCCGGTCAGTTTCACTTTGCATTTGCTCATTAAGATCCTTGTAAGTGATATTGAAGCCTTCCAGCGCTGCTTTTGCCAATTCTATACTTACCTCTTTATATTCTTTTTTTATTTCATAATATTTTTCGGCTTTTTTCGCCTGGCTTTCCAACGATTTCAATTGATTATTTATTTCAAACAGTAGATCTTCAATGCGTGCAAGGTCGAGTTCTGTAGCATCTAATTTTAGTTTGGCTTCTTTTTTTCTGGTTTTATAAATTGTTATTCCGGCTGCCTGTTCCAACATTCTACGTCGGCTGTTTTCTTTATCCCTAATGATATCGTCAACCATCCCCAATTCAATAATGGCATAACTATCCGTACTTATCCCGGTATCAAGAAATAAATTATGAATGTCCTTTAGTCTGCAGGTAACATCATTTAAACGATATTCGCTTTCTCCGCTCTTATAATATTTACGGGTAACCGTAACGGTATTAAATTCCGTAGGAAGCAGGTTCCTCGTGTTTTCGAAAGTTAGGCTTACTTCTGCAAGTCCGCTGGCACTACGGTTTTTAGATCCATTAAAAACCAGGCTTTCAAGGTTTTCACTCCTAAGCTGGCTGATTTTTTGTTCCCCGATAACCCAGCGTATGCTATCAACAATATTACTTTTACCGCAACCATTTGGGCCAATAACCCCGGTTATGCCTTCGTCAAAATTTATTATTGTTTTATCGGCAAAACTTTTAAACCCTTTTATTTCTAAGCTCTTTAATCTCACTAATTCAGTTTTATGTAAGGTGGGCAAATATATTGTATAAGTTATAAGTAATAATTGGGATGCAAGTTTTAAGTTTTCATAGTTATACACAGTTTTCTCACA
>JBBJOK010000049.1:9960-13982 GCA_037721545.1 Chitinophagaceae bacterium | reverse complement strand
CGGTAATTATTTTCATGGTGGTAGATTTTCCTGCACCATTAGGACCAAGAAAACCTACAATTTCTGCCTTATCTATTTTGAAGGAAATATTATCAATTGCTTTTTGTTGCCCGTAAATTTTTGTGAGGTTGGAAACTTCAATAGACATGGGGCGAAATTACAAAATTGTGTTTGTTGGTCAGGCAATAAAATTTAAATTTGTATAAACATATTGGTTATGGAAACAACCACTTTAGATCAGAAAATGTATAATTATTTTATGCAGTTAAATGAGGCTGAAAAAAAATCTGTTGTACAAATGATAAAAACATTTTTACAAAGCAAAAAGGCTACACCAGAACGAATGTCCATTGAACAATACAATAAAGAAATTGAGGAATCCGAGGCGGAAATTGAAAAAGGAAAATCCTATACACATGAGGAGGTGGTAAAATTGTCAAAGCAATGGGTGAATGGAAAATAGCAAAATTGTCTGGTCTAAAACAGCTTTAAAACAATTTGAAGCTGCCATAAATTATATCGGGGAAGATTCCATCCAAAATGCAGAAAGAGTGCGAAGAGAAATTCTTGAAAAATTCAAAATATAACTGCTAATCCGGAAATTTATTACACAGATAAGTATAAAACGAATAACGACGGAAGTTACAGAGCTTTTGAATTATATCGTTACCGCATTGCATACCGATTTAAGGAAAAGGAAATAAGCATCTTTAGAATCAGACATACAAGCAGAGAACCCAAAGATTATTGAAGTAAGTTTGGTTTCAGGCGAGTCTCTCAATGGGACTCACCGTTAATTATGTTTGAACGCTTAGTCCCTTCCAGGAGACTCGGCTATGACTTAGAATCTCTAATTATAAAAAATCATAAATGAAAAAAAGATTTGTTTTCATAGGCGTAAGTCTGATAATAATTAATTCTGTTAGTGCACAAATTAATCAGGGTTCTATTTTTATAGGCGGCGATATTGGCGGTTCAATACAAAAAGTAACAAAGAACGGGATTACTTATACGGAACAAAAAGGAATCATTATTTCACCTGCTTATGGCAAAGCAGTTAAGGATAATTTGATTGTTGGTGTAAATTTATTGTTTCAATATACAGATGAAAAATTTCCGGGTACAAGTAATACTATACCCGAGATAAAACAAAGACAACCTTTTTATGGATTAGGATTTTTTTTAAGGAAGTATAAGCCGATTGGAAGAAGTTCATTTTATATTTTTGTAGAAAGCGGTGTTAGCTATTTATATAGCTCATTTAAGAAAGAAAATACATCAACTTTGGAAACGCAAAATTCCAAATTATCTACAGCTAACTTATATGCATATCCTGGCATATCTTATAAATTAAATAACAGACTTCAACTCGAAAGTGGGTTTATTAATTTACTGAGGTTAAGCTATAGACATCAAAAAAATGTTATTCAATCCACAACTATTACAACTTTCGTTACCAACAGTCTTGGTCTTGGCATTAGCCTAAATAATATTGCTCCTTTTTATATTGGCTTTCGTGTATTAATAAGTAATAATAACTAATTATTTCCCTGCGGACTCTGCGGCGGTCTATTTTGTGGCGGACGCTTTTGCGGAGGCCTTTGTTGTGGAGGCCTTTGCGGCCGATTTTGGGGTTTGCCCAGTTGTGGTCCCCTTTGCTGTGGTCCTCTTTGTTGCTGCCCACCTTGCGGTCCGGCTTGTTGATTGCGGTTTTGGTCTCAGGCGAGTCTCCCAACGGGGACTCGCCGTTAATTAAGTTTGAACGCCGAGTCCCTTGCAGGAGACTCGGCTAGGACTTAGCGAAATTAATGCTTATAACCCTTACTTAGAATATGCTTCAGTTACTCTTAATGGAGTACCCATAAGTCTTTCTGCCGGGAAGATCTCCAGAACATCAGCCGATACCATTATTGATTTACTTTGAATACCTACCGGAAGATTGCAGGCAATATATTTTCGATCCTTAATTGTGATTATATACAAATCATTTCGCCCTGATAATTCTGCAACTTGATTTTTAAATGAATCAACCACTTTTCGATTTTTAAAAGAACAAGCTTTTTCAAGTGTAATATTCTTCTTATATACCTGTTGGCTGAAAGAACAACCTGCACAAAACAGTATAAAAGCTATAAATAAAAAATGCTTACTCTTCATATTCAAGTATTACTAGGTTCAGGTGGTGGTGACTGCGGCGGTCTATTTTGTGGCGGACGCTTCTGCGGAGGCCTTTGTTGCGACGGTCTTTGCTTCGGACGATTTTGATTTTGAGGTTTACCCTGCTGTGGTCCTCTTTGTTGCTGCCCACCTTGCGGTCCGGCTTGTTGATTACGGTTTTGCTGTTGGCGATTCTGATTTTGCTGCCCTCTTTCCTTTGTTCTGCGTTTTTGCGAATTCTTTTCTAAAGAACGCAAGCTTATTTGCCCTACCACATCAACAAATTCAGGTTCAATTTCTTTTGGCTTGCCGGTAGTAACTTCTACTGTTTCCAGCGCATCCGGTTTTATCCCCTGCCTGTTTTGCAATTTTATTTTTTTAACCTCATCAATGGAAACGGGATAATGCTTTGTACTATCTGGCATTGTGTACCACATAATATTCCTGAAAATATCTTTCTTTATGAGGAAGGCCCTTCCTTTAGTAACTTCCAATATTTCTGCGTCATCAGGAAAATATTGCAATGCATCAAGATATGTATCTAACTCATAATTTAAACAGCATTTCAATCTTCCGCATTGCCCGCTAAGCTTGGTTTGGTTAATGCTTAAATTCTGGTAACGGGCTGCCTGTGTGTTAACGCTTTTAAAATCAGTAAGCCACGTGGCGCAACACAATTCCCGCCCACAACTTCCAATGCCGCCAACTTTTCCCGCTTCCTGTCTTGCACCAATCTGCTTCATCTCTACCCTGACTTTAAATTCAGTAGCATATAATTTTATCAATTCTCTAAAATCAACTCTGTCATCTGCAATGTAAAAAAATGTTGCTTTCCTTCCGTCAGCCTGAATTTCTACTTCGGCCATTTTAAGGTCAACCTTTAATTGCCTTGCCATAGCACGGCTTCTTATCAGCACATCTTTTTCACGGGCCTTGGTTTCCTTCCATTTGTTTATGTCGTTATCGGTTGCTCTTCTAAGAATCTTTTTAATATCGGGATTATCTTCTTTTACGCCCTTTTTCTTTAACTGCAAGCGAACTAATTCGCCGGTTAAGCTGATGGTGCCAACGTCAAAACCACTGATGCCTTCCACGGCAACAATTTCGCCTTTGTCAAAAAGATGTAAGGAGGTATTGCGGTAAAAATCTTTGCGGCTTCCCTGGTTAAAAGATATTTCCATTATGCGGCAACTGCTTTCGGGATCACTGAAAGGGAGGTTTGCCAGCCAGTCGTGAACATTCATCCTGTTACATCCGCCTGTACTGCAACCACCATTACTTTTACATCCTCCCGGTTTTCCGCCAGTTGATGTGCTACAACTTGTGCAACTCATATCTCTTAATTTATTTTGTTAGTCGCCGGTGGGGACATCGGCAATCCCGAAACTATTCGGGATGGTTTGTGTCCCCACAAACCACTATAATAATTGATTAAAAAAATAAATAAAAAGGAAAAAATTTATGTAGCCGGCAGATGAATTGCTATTAAGCTTCATTGGCAGTTTACACTGAGTTCATCGAAGTGCACTCTTGTACAGTGGTACCAAACTCGTCATTGCGAGGAAGAATGACGAAGCAATCTTATATTAC
Organism: Chitinophagaceae bacterium; assembly: GCA_037721545.1. Classification (GTDB taxonomy): domain Bacteria; phylum Bacteroidota; class Bacteroidia; order Chitinophagales; family Chitinophagaceae; genus Ginsengibacter. The sequence continues at coordinate 10,235 of JBBJOK010000049.1, read as the reverse complement.
TGTAACTATTTTTTAAAAATGGTAATTGCACTTTCTTATACTTTATAGTTTACTTCAAGATTGCTTCGTCGTCGTTCCTCCTCCTCGCAATGACGTTAAAAGTTTTTATTTTGCTGCCTATTGGTATGCGGTACAAGTGAGTGACACAACGATGATGACTGATGCTTAAAAAGCTGGTTCAAAAAAAATTTTACTTAAAATGCCGGCCTCAAAATTCCTATTCCTCAATTAACCAAAATTAGCGAATTATCTTTAATAATATGAAACAGACGGAT
>JBBJOK010000049.1:7364-9860 GCA_037721545.1 Chitinophagaceae bacterium | reverse complement strand
TGTAATTACGGGATAAGAAAAATGTATGTCGGGATGGATTAATTTATCAGCTTTTGTACATGCGGGGCAAGTACCACAGGAATCAGGCCACCACCCAACCTCTTCTGGTGGGGGAGTAAAAAGAACCTCTCCGAATAAACCTGGTGATAATTTTTGTTCAGCTTCTTTTGCAGATGTGCAAACAATGTATTGTGCAAATGCAATGGCAAGAGATAAAGCTCCACTACCTTCTTTACCTAAAAATAAAAGTGCATGGCTTAAACGATTTTGCTGAACCATTTGCACCAGTTGCTCTTTTACCGGTTGCTGGCCAATTATGTCTTTGAATTGCATTAATGCAAATATAGGCCTCACCTAAATCCTCTCCAAAGGAGAGGCTTTGAAGTTTATATTGCGTAATTCGCGGCATTCATTTAGAAGCGAAGGCCAGTGTTGCAATACTAAGTATTGTGCCTTCGATTTTTAAAATTTCAGCCCCGCAGGCTTCTAAAGTGGCACCGGTAGTTATAACATCATCCACCAGCAATACATGTTTGCCTTTAATTTTACGGGTGTCGCTTATTTCAAAACTTCCCTCAACATTTTTCCATCTTTCAGTGCGATGCTTTTTGGTTTGGGTTTCTGTAAAACGTTTTCTTATAACATTGTTTTTTATAATGGGGATATTCATTATTTCTGCTATGGCGTTGCATAAGATAGTTGACTGGTTAAACCCTCTCTTGAATTCCTTATCTGCAAATAAGGGTAAGGGAATTAATAGATCGATTTTAGAAAAACGATTGTTTTGCAATAAACTTTTGCCCATTATGGTGCCAAGGTATAATCCTAAATCTTTATTGCCTTTATATTTAAATTCGTGAATGAGCGTTTGTATCAAGGTTTCTTTTGTAAAATAGAATTCACTCATTGCTGCCGCTAACGCTAATCTTCCCCAGAAGAGTTTTTCAACGGGATTATTTTCGTGCATTGCAAAATTTGTATGGGGCAGATCATTGATGCATTTAAGGCAAAGAAAATTATCCTCATTTACTAAGTCACTACCGCAGCCGCTGCATATGTGTGGGTAAAAAAGATGGATAAGGGGAGATACTATGACTGCTTTAAAGCTCAATTTGATTTTTTATTTCATTTATCGTGAAACGGCTAAAGGTGAAACGTGAAAATTCACCTCACATTTTTACGTTTCACCTTTCACGTTCAAAATAGATATTGATACAACTCCTCCACTTTCCCTAACGCAACTACTTCTATACCTTGCCTACCCGCAGGCAGGTTAATTTTTTGTTTGCCTAAACCCTTTGTATTGTATTTGCTGACAATAATTTTTTCAAACCCAAGTTTTTCAGCTTCAGCTATTCTTTGCTCTATTCGGTTAACTGCTCTTATTTCGCCACTTAAGCCAACTTCTCCGGCAAAACAAAGATGCAAAGGCAACGAAATGTCTTCATAAGATGAGAGTAATGCTGAAAGCACAGCAAGATCAATCGAGGGGTCCTCAACTTTAATTCCCCCGGCAATATTGATAAATACATCTTTAACCCCAAAATGAAAACCACCTCTTTTTTCAAGTACGGCTAATAAGAGTTGCAGTCTTCGCAAGTCAAAACCTGTATTGGTTCGTTGCGGTGTTCCATACACACTTTGCGTAACCAATGCCTGCACTTCAATTAACAATGGCCGAATCCCTTCTATTGTTGCGGCAATAGCAACTCCACTTAATTGATCTTCTTTTTGGGTTATGAGGATTTCAGATGGATTACTTACCTCTCTCATCCCATCACCTGTCATTTCATAAATACCCAACTCTGCTGTTGAGCCAAACCTGTTTTTAAGGGTTCGTAAAATGCGGTATGCATAATTTCTGTCACCTTCAAACTGCAGAACGGTATCCACCATGTGTTCTAAAATTTTTGGACCGGCAATGCTTCCATCTTTCGTAATGTGGCCAATAAGAAAAACAGGGGTATGGGTTTCTTTGGCAAATTTTTGGAACTCAGCAGCGCATTCCCGTATTTGGGATACACTGCCGGGAGAAGATTCAACGTATTGCGATTGCATTGTTTGAATAGAATCTACAATAACTAGTTGCGGCTTTAATTTTTTTATCTCCTTAAAGATGGTTGTTGTATCCGTTTCTGTTAGCAGGAAAAAATTATCATTAGAAACTTTGAGCCTGTCTGCCCGCATTTTAATTTGCTGCTCGCTTTCTTCTCCACTTATATATAATGTAACAATGTTATTAAGTTGTAAGGCATCCTGCAAGAACAAGGTAGATTTTCCAATTCCCGGCTCGCCTGCAATCAGTACTAAACTTCCGGCCACTATACCACCACCTAGAACCCGGTTGAGTTCTGCATCTTTCGTAACAATTCTTTTTTCTTCTCCACTGGTGATCTCACTTAAAGAAATTGTTTTTAATCTTTTATCATTCCCGGCAAATTCCTTCCAGTCATTGTCTTTTTTATCTGTGCCTTTATGTATAACCTCTTCAACAAA
>JBBJOK010000049.1:2534-7264 GCA_037721545.1 Chitinophagaceae bacterium | reverse complement strand
TTTTTTCTGCTTGCTTCTTTTGATTAATATAACAGCTCAAGCACAAACTACTATTTCGGGAAGAATTACTGATACAAAAAACAAATCGCTATCAGGCATTAGTATTACTATAAAAAATACCTACGACGGAACAACATCTGATTCCCTGGGCAACTTTTTATTTGTGACAGGCGAAAAAGGTGAGCATATTATCGAAGCATCTGCAACAGGGTACAGGCCATTTGAGCAAAAAATTAATTTATCCGGAAACCCCTTATCAATTAATATATCATTAAAAGAACTTGTTACTGAATTAAAAGCCGTAATTATAAGTGCAGGTGCATTTGAGGCAAGCGATCAAAAAAGAACTACAGTATTAAATCCCATTGACATAGTTACAACCGCAAGCGCTAATGCTGATATTACCGCAGCAATAAAAACTTTACCGGGAACACAGCAGGTTGGTGAAACTGAAGGGTTATTTGTAAGAGGCGGAACAGCAACTGAAAGCAAAACATTTATTGATGGCACCCTGGTAAATAATTTTTATTATAGCAGTCAACCTGGGTTGGCGCAACGTGGAAGGTTTAACCCATTTATTTTTAGGGGAACCATTTTTAGTGCCGGCGGGTATTCTGCTTTGTATGGACAGGCTTTATCATCTGCATTAATTTTAGAATCAATTGATTTGCCTGAACGAAGTTCTGCAGACCTGGCTTTTTCTTATTTGGGAGTAGGGGGCGGTTTGCAACAGTTAGCTAAAAATAAAAAATCTTCATGGGGCATATCCTATAATTATACAGATTTAAGGCTTGCTTTTAACCTGGTAAAGCAAAAGCAGGATTATTTTACTATCCCTGTTCTTCACAACCTGGATGGTAACTTCAGAATTAAGACTTCAAAAACTGGGATTATTAAATATTATGGCACTTTAAGTACAACAAAGGTGGGTTTCAGGTTTTCAGATATAGATTCTGTCAGTATGAAAAATGCCTTTAGTCTTTATAACGTAAACATGTATCATAATTTATCATGGAGAGAAAAAATTGGGAATGGCCTTAAACTCACCACAGGATTTTCTTATAGCACTAATAAAGATGATATAGATAATGAGTTTCAAAATGAAAATAATCAGAAACAAACTATTAGCGATCCCGGATTTTATGCCTTTAAGAATTTTAATGTAGTTAATCGTGGTAATTATATTAACGCTAAAGTGGTTATAGAGAAAAAACTGAAAGGGTTAAGCGCTGTAAGATTTGGAAGTGAATATAATTATAGCAAAGATGAAAACGATATAACTATATATAATGGAAATAAATTTTCTAGTGTTCTTAAAGAGAATTTAATATCCGGGTTTGCGGAAACTGATATTTACATTACTAATGATATTGCTGCCAAATTCGGAATGCGGGCTGAGCATTCAACCCTGGTTGATAAGTGGAATGTTGCTCCGAGGCTATCGATAGCCTATAAATTAGCTGACAACAGCCAGGCATCGTTTGCTTATGGCATTTTTTATCAGGATCCTGAAAAGAGGCATTTGCCATCTTTAGTCAATCTCAATTTTGCAAAAGCCACACATTACATAGCACAATATCAAAAACTTAGTAACAACCGAACCTTTCGTGCTGAAATTTTCTATAAGAAATACGAGGATCTTTTTAAGACAAGTAATAATACAGGCCAGGAAAAAGTTGTGAATAATAACGGTTATGGTGATGCAAAAGGATTTGAATTTTTTCTGAGAGATAAAAAAACAATTAAAGATGTTGATTACTGGATATCTTATTCTTACCTGGATACCAAAAGGGATTTTTTAAATTACCCAACAGCAATTGAACCTCCCTTTGCTGCCCGGCACACTGCTTCTCTGGTTGTGAAAAAGTTTGTAATGAAACTCAAAACACAATTCAATGCTTCTTACACATATGCTACGGGAAGGCCGTATTATAATATCAGGTATGATAATGCTGCGAATACTAATAAAATTTTTGATGCCGGCAGAACAAAAGATTTTAATAGCATGAGTGTAAGCGTTAACTATCTACCCAATATTGGTAAAACGGGTGCAAGCAAATTTACAGTACTTGTTTTTTCAGTAAACAATGTATTAGGCAGTAATAATATATACAGCTATAATTATTCTTATAGCGGGCTGCGCAAGGAAGCGGTGATACCACCCTCAAAAAGATTTTTTTACTTAGGCATGTTCATCAGCTTTGGTATTGACCGCTCTGAAGATGCAATTAATAATAATTTATAAAAATTAAACTATCTACTATGCAACAGGATTTAAATGCTTCAATTAATTCTTTTACGGCTGGCAAAGAGCCGAAAGACCCTGAATTATGGAAAATTGCCAAAAAAAGAGCAGACTTTAAAAACCATCTCACCATCTATGTTGTTATAAATATATTTTTTTGGGCAGTTTGGTTTTTTACTGATCACCAGTATTCTGAAAATGAAAAATTCCCATGGCCGGTTTGGCAAATGTTTGGTTGGGGTATAGGGGTGTTTTTTCATTACGTTGGCACATATGTTTACCCAAAAAATAATTTAGCAGAAAGAGAATATCAAAAATTAATATTAAACAACTATAATTCAAATAAATAAAAATTAAACAAATGAAAAGGACAATTTTATCAATTATGATTATCGGGTTTTGCGTTACAACCTTTGCTCAAAGTGATAAGTATAATGCTGCCATGAAGAAAAATATCAGTATGATTGATTCAGCTATGCAAAACCGGAATGGAAAGGGACTTGCGAATAATTTTGAAAGAATTGCAGATGCAGAAAAAACCCAGTGGCTGCCATATTATTATGCTGCATATTGCAATGTAATGAATGCATTTATGGAACAGGATAAAACTAAGGTGGATGCAATTGCTGATAAAGCCGAAGAATTGATCACCAAGGCAGAATCGATTGCGGGAAAGGAAAATTCTGAAACTTTTATAATAAAAAGTATGATCGCATCTGCCCACATGATGGTTGACCCGCAAGCCAGATGGATGCAATATGGTAAAGCTTCTTCTGAAAACATTGAAAAAGCGAAGGCCATGGATGCAACAAATCCCCGGGCTATATATTTAGAAGCACAGGCAAAATTTTATACGCCTGAAGCTTTTGGTGGTGGAAAAGCAGTGGCAAAACCATTATTTGAAAAAGCCCTGGCCATGTTCGATACTTTTAAGCCGGCTACTGAATTACATCCTGCCTGGGGTAAATCAGCAACACAATATTTTTTGGCGCAGGTTAATAAATAATATTTTTATGAATGAGAATGAAAAGCAAATGACCCGGGAAGAAAGTCTTTCCATTATTTCAGGCATGATAAATAATGCAAAGAATCGTTTTAGTGAAACGGGAACATTATATCTTTTATGGGGTTTTGTAATTTTTATTTGTTGCATTACCCAATTTGTCATGCTGTATTTTTTTAATAACCAAAATGCATATTATGTATGGTATACTACATGGGTGGTTGCTATTTACCAATTCTATTACTTATTTAAAAAGCGGAAAAAAGAAAAGGTAAAAACGTATACCGATGAAATTGTTGGCTTTGTGTGGTTTACATTTATCATATGTTCATTCATTTTGGTATATATACTTATTAAAAATAATTCGCTTAATGCAATTAATGCATGCGTATTGGTAATGTATGGCATGCCCACATTTTTATCAGGTATCATTCTTAGATTTAAACCTTTAAAAATAGGTGGTATAATTTGCTGGTTACTGGCAATAGGTGCCATGTTTACAACTTACCAATATCAGCTGCTCTTACTGGCACTTGCTGTTATTGCAGCCTGGATAATTCCGGGGTTTATTTTAAGAGCAAAGTATAATAAAGAAAATAACTAAAGATGGAAAACGAAAATTTTTCTAAAGAAGAAAGTTTTAACCTGATTGCTAAGATGATCAGCCGGGCAAAAAATGAATATACTGATAATGGTAAAGGGTGGTTAGTATGGGGGTGGCTCTTATTTGCAGCCAGTTCGGCTTCCGCTCTGCTAATGCACATTGAGCAAACTAAATACATTCCCTGGTTATGGAATGTTATGGGCATTCTCGTGCTCGTTTATTTTATTTATGAGATCACAAGAAAAAAAACAGAAAAAGTAAAAACCTATGTGGAAGAGATGCTGGATAAGTTTAGCGCAGGTTTCTTTATTAGTTTGATCACAATTATTATTGCTTCTGCCGTTGCGGGTAATGGATTTGCGTTTGGATATTATTTTATTCTATATGCTTTCTGGATGTATATATATGGTAGTGCAATTCAGTTTAAACCATTAATTATTGGAGCATTTGTAAACTGGGCTGCTGCCATATTCATTTTTATAGTTGATGATTTTAAATATGGAATGATCATAGCGGCAATCGCAGTGTTGGTTGGGTATCTGATACCCGGATATATGCTGCGTAACCAATACCAAAAATCTCACAACGGTAATAATGGAGTTTAAAGAACTTGATCCTATACTTCATGCACCCCTGCGCTTGGCAGTGATAAGCCTTTTATTAAGTGTAAAGGAAGCGGAATTTACATTTATTAAAGAAAAAACAAATGCTACTGCGGGTAATTTGAGTGTGCAGATCAGCAAGCTTAAAGAAGCTGGCTATATTGAAGTAACAAAACAATTTAAAGATAATTATCCGCTTACCATTTGTAAGATAACACCCAAAGGAGTTGATGCATTTGAAAATTATGTAAAGGCTTTACAAAGTTATATGCATCC